>NZ_QZEZ01000007.1 GCF_003594885.1 Vallicoccus soli | reverse complement strand
CGAGGTGATCACCTTGACCACGTTCCCGATCTCCACCGACGACTCGCCCAGCTTCGCCACGGTCGCGTTGGTGGTCTCGGCGACGCCGACGGCCTGCGCCGCGACGCGCGCCGCCTCGTTCGCCGAGTGGGCGATCTCGCGGATCGACGCGCCCATCTCCTCCGAGCCCGTCGCCACCGTCTGCACGTTGCGCGAGACCTGCTCGGCCGCCGCGGAGACCGCGTCGGCCTGCGCCTGCGCGTCGCGGGCCGAGGCCCCGATCTGCCCGGACGTCGCGGCCATCTCCTCCGCCGCCGCGGCGAGCGAGCTGGCCGAGGAGTCGATGGTGTGCATGGCCGTGCCGAAGGACTGCAGGGCGGTGTTGACCGCGGTGGCGACCTGCGCGACCTCGTCCGTGCCGCGGGCCTCGAGCCGCACCGACAGGTCGCCGGCGGCGACCTTGTCCAGCGAGGCGACGGCGCTGCGCAGCGGGCGGGTGATCGAGCGCGTGACCAGGAACGCGGTGCCCAGCAGGGCGAGCAGCCCGAGGCCCGTGGCCAGGTACGTCGTGCGCCGCACCTGCGTGAAGACGCCGTGCAGCTCGACGTCGTCGCGCGCGAGGTCGGCGGTGAGCACGGCCCCCGCCTCCTCGAGGACCGCGTCGCTCTTGTCGTTGGCGGCCTGGATGCCCGAGTAGTCGGCGCGGGCCGCGGCCTGGTCGGCCACGGCGCCCTCGACGACCGCGCGCAGCTCCTCGACGTAGGTCCTGCTCGCCGCCTGGATCGCCGCGACCTGGGCCTCCGCGGCCGCGTCGAGCTCGAGCGCCGCGAGCTCCTCGACGAGCGCCTTCGCCGTCGCGGTGTCCTCCTCGAAGTCCGCCACCGGCTCCGCCGGGTCGGCGGCGACGAGCGACTTGTACGCGTCCACCTTGAGCTCGCTCGCCCGGGTGTCGAGCTGCGCCGCCAGCTGGCGCGCCGTCGCCGACGCCGAGAGCCTGTCGTACGTGCGGTCGATCTCCGTGACGCCGCGCACCGCGACGATGCCGAGCACCAGGGTCAGCAGCAGCCCCAGGCTCGCGAGGACCGCGAGCTTGCGGCCCACCGTCCAGCTGATCCTGCTCATGTCGTCTCCCGTCTCGCGGCGCCGGCGGGGGCGCACGTCCTGCAGGTCCTATCGGCGGCGGGCGCCCGGGCTTGAGCCCGTGACGCACCGGAGGCCGGGCCCCTGGCGGGACCCGGCCTCCGGTGCTGCTCGGTGCGGCTGCTCGGTGCGGCTGCTCGGCGCGGCTGCTCGGCGCGGCTGCTCGGCGCGGCCGGTCAGGCGGCCTCGACCGCGCGGTCGACGTCGAGGGCCAGCAGGAGCGCGCCGTCGAGCTTGTACGCGCCCCGCAGCAGGTCGCGGCCGGGCCCGCTGAGGGTGTCCGGCGGGACCTCGAAGTCCTCCTGGTCGACGTCGATGACGTCGCCGATGCTGTCGACCAGCAGGCTGAGCACCTCGTCGTCGACGCGGACCACGACGTTCATCGGCTCCTCGCCGCCCGGCCGGGGCGGCAGCGCCATCCGCTGGCGCATGTCGAGCGCGGTGACGACCTGTCCGCGCAGGTTGATGAGGCCGGCCACGGCCACGTCGGCCTGCGGCACCGGGGTGATGCGCTGGTGGCGCAGCACCTCCTGCACGCGCTCCACCTCGAGGCCGAGGAGGTACTCGCCGAGCCGGAAGGTGGCGAACTGCTGGGTGCTCATCGGTAGCTCAGCTCCTCGTACGCGTCGCGGTGGGCGCCGGCCCCGTCCTCGCCGGCGAAGAAGTGCGGGTCGGCCGCGAGGATCGCCCGGCGGACGTCCAGCAGCTCGGTGACCCGGGACTGGATGACCGCCGACCCGAGCAGGCCGTGGTCGTCGATGTCGCTGCGGGCCTCGACCGCCTCCTCGACGATGTCGAGGATCTGCTCGACCACGAGGGCGACGCTGCGCCGCCCGTGCGCGTAGACGACGACCGAGACGGTGTCGGCCTCCTCGCCGTAGCCGGCGCCGAGGTGCGAGGCCAGGCGCAGCAGCGGGATGATCTCGCCGCGGTAGCGCACGACCTCGCGGCTGCCGACGTGCTCGATCTCGGCGACCGGGAACTCCTCCAGGCGCGTGACCATGTCGAGCGGGATCGCCACCCGGCGGTCGCCGCCGACCGCGGCGACGAGGAAGCGGTCCACCCCGGACTGCGCCGCGCTGGCGACCGCGGCCGCGCCGGCCACGGCGCCGGCCTCGCCGCGCAGGGAGCGCTGCGCCACCGACTGCACGTCGAGGATGAGGGCCACCCGCCCGTCGCCGAGCACGGCCGCCCCCGAGTAGAGGTCGGCGCCCTTGAGCCGGGCGCTCAGCGCCTTGACGACGATCTCCTCGGTGTTGAGGACGCGGTCGACGACGAGGCCGAAGGTGCGCCCCTCGGAGTGCAGGACCGCGATGACGAGGCCCTCGTCGTCGGTGCGCCGGCTCGGCAGGCCGAGGACCTCGTCGAGGCGGACCAGCGGGAGCAGCCGGCCGCGCAGGCGGTACACCGCAGCGCCCGAGATCTGCTCGATGGCGGTCCTCGCCCGCTCGGCGTCGACCGACACGAGCTCGACGAGGCTGATCTGCGGGATCGCGTACCGCTCGCCGCCGCACTCGACGGTGAGGGCCGGCACGATCGCGAGGGTCAGCGGGATGGTGAGGCGGAACGTCGAGCCGCGGCCCGGCACCGAGTCGATGTCGACGGTGCCGCCGATCTTCTCGATGTTCGTCTTCACCACGTCCATGCCGACGCCGCGGCCGGAGACGTTCGTGACCTTCTCCGCGGTGGAGAAGCCGGGGCGGAAGACGAGGTGGACGACCTCGCGGTCGCTCATCGCCGCGAGCTGCGCCTCGGTCACCAGGCCGCGCTGCAGCGCCTTGGCGCCGACCCTCGCCGGGTCGATGCCGGCGCCGTCGTCGGCGATCTCGACGATGACGCGCCCACCCTCGTGGAAGGCGCGCAGCTGCAGGGTGCCGTTCGCCGGCTTGCCCGCGGCCACCCGGGCGTCCGCCGCCTCGATGCCGTGGTCGACCGCGTTGCGCACGATGTGCGTCAGCGGGTCCTTCACCGCCTCGAGCAGGGTCCGGTCGAGCTCGGTGTCCTTGCCGACCATCTCGAGGTCCACGCGCTTGCCGAGGCTCGCGCTGAGGTCCCGCACGACGCGCGGCAGCTTCGACCAGACGTGGTCGATGGGCTGCATGCGGGTCTTCATGACCCCCTCCTGCAGCTCCGCCGTCACGAGGTTGAGGCGCTGCAGCATCCGGGTCATCGCGACGTCGCGCTGCCCGGCGGCGTGCTGGACGACCTGGTTGCGGGTGAGCACGAGCTCGCCGACGAGCAGCATGAGCTGGTCGAGCAGGTCGACGTCGACGCGGATGGTGCTGTCGGCGACGCTGCGCTTGGCCACGTGCTCGTGGTCGTCGTGCTCGGCCGGGGCCGGGGCCGCGGCGGCCTTCCCGGGGGCCTTCCCGGGGGCCTTCGCAGCGGCCTTCGCGGGGGCCTTCGCGGCGGCCACGGCGGGGACCGGGGCGGCCGGCTCCTGCGCCGGCTGCTGCGGGACCTCCTCGTGCGGCACCGCGTCCTGCACGACGTCCTGCACGACGTCCTGCACCGCGTCCTGCTGCACGGTGTCCTGCACCGGGGCGGGGGCCGCCGCCGGGGCGGGCGCCGCGGCGGGAGCGCCGCCGGCCGGGGCGTCGAGGCACGCCTGCACGGCGGCCACGGCCGCGGTGACGTCGACGTCGCCCTCGGTGCCGTCCTGCTCGATCGCGTCGAGGAGCGCGCGGACCGTGTCGACCATGCGCAGCAGCGCGTCGGTCGACTCCGGCGTCATGCGCAGCACGCCGTCGCGCAGCCGGCTGAGCAGGTTCTCGCCGACGTGGGCGACCTGCTCGAGCCGGCCGAAGGCCAGGAAGCCGCTCGTGCCCTTGATGGTGTGGATCGTGCGGAAGATGCTCGAGAGCAGCTCCCGCGAGTCCGGCTCCTGCTCGAGCGCCACCAGGTCACGGTCGAGCTGGTCCAGGTTCTCGTGGCTCTCCACGAGGAACTCCTGGACGATCTCGTCCATGTCGTCCACTGCGTACCTCCGCTGTCGGCCCGTGCCCTTGGCAGAGGGACCATCGGCGGGGACCGCGCGGATCTTGAGGCGGATCCGGGGACGCTGCCCGGACCGCCCCGCGGGGCGCCCCCCGGGACCTCCCGGGGACGCCCCGCCCGGGCGTCAGGCGCCGGGGGCGCCGCCCTCGGGGGTGCGCTGCTGGGGCACGCCCTCGAGCAGGGCGCGGACCTCGGCCTCGCGGTAGCGGCGGTGCCCGCCGAGGGTGCGGATGGACGTGAGCTTGCCGGCCTTCGCCCAGCGCGTGACCGTCTTGGGGTCGACGCGGAACATCGAGGCCACCTCGGCCGGGGTGAGCAGCGGCTCGCTCTCGGGGGTGCGCGTGGACATCGTGGGCCCTCCTCCACGGGTCCGACTGTTCGGACCCTTGCCCCATGGTGCCCGTACGCGGCCTTGCCGGGAATGGCCCGCACGGACCATCCCCCCGCGGCCGCCCGGGCTACGGCGCTGCCTAGGGTGTCCGCGGCCGGGCGCAGCGTCGCGCCCGGCACCCGTACGGAGGTGATCGTGGCGTCCTCCCCCGCCACCACGGTGCTCGGGCCCGGCGGCCCGGGCCACGAGCAGGTCGTGCTCTGCCAGGACCGGTCGAGCGGGCTGCGGGCGATCGTGGCGCTGCACAGCACGGCCCTCGGGCCCGGCCTCGGCGGCACGCGCTTCCACCCCTACCCGAGCGAGGACGCCGCCCTCGCCGACGTGCTCGACCTGAGCCGCGGGATGTCGTACAAGAACGCGCTCGCGGGGCTGGACCACGGCGGCGGCAAGGCGGTGATCATCGGCGACCCGCGCCGGGACAAGACCGAGGCGCTGCTGCGGGCGTACGGGCGGTTCGTGCAGTCGCTCGGCGGGCGGTACGTCACCGCGTGCGACGTGGGGACGTACGTCGAGGACATGGACGTGGTCGCGCGCGAGACGCGCTTCGTCACCGGCCGCTCCGAGCACAGCGGCGGGGCGGGCGACTCGTCGGTGCTGACGGCGTACGGCGTCCTGCAGGGCCTGCGGGCCAGCGCCGAGCGCGCCTGGGGCTCGGCGTCGCTCGCGGGGCGGACCGTCGGCGTGGCGGGGGTGGGCAAGGTGGGCCGGCACCTCGTCGGGCACCTCGTCGCCGAGGGCGCCCGGGCCGTCGTCACCGACGTCGACGCGGGCGCGGTGCAGCGGGTGCTCGCCGCGCACCCCGGCGTCGAGGTGGTGCCGGACGCGGCGGCGCTGGTGCGCGCGGACCTCGACGCGTACGCCCCCTGCGCGCTCGGCGGCGCCCTCACGGACGAGGTCGTGGAGGTGCTGCGGGCGCGCGTCGTGTGCGGCGGGGCCAACAACCAGCTGGCGCACCCGGGGGTCGCCGACGCCCTCGCCGAGCGGGGCGTGCTCTACGCGCCGGACTTCGTCGTCAACGCCGGCGGCGTGATCCAGGTCGCGGACGAGGTGGACGGCCCGGTGCCCGAGCGCGCCCGGGAGCGGGCCGGGCGCATCTTCGCGACCACGCAGCGCGTCTTCGCGGTCGCGCAGGAGCACGCGACGACCCCGGTGGCGGCCGCCGAGCACCTCGCCGAGGAGCGCATGGCCGGCGTCGCGCGCCTGCGCGACGTCTGGCTGCCGCGGGGGTGAGCGCCCCCACGGACCCGGCCTCGCGCCGGATGTGCCGTGAGGCGGGCCGGACCTGTACCGTGGGGCCCACGACGAACGCCGGACATCCCGGGGTCGCCCTGTGCCGGCCACCCCGTTGACGCATGAGGGGGTCGAGCCATGGGGCGCGGCCGGGCCAAGGCCAAGCAGACGAAGGTGGCTCGGGAGCTCAAGTACAGCTCCCCGTCCACGGACCTCACCGCGCTCCAGCGCGAGCTGTCCGGGACGAAGGACGAGCCCCGCACCACCTCCCCCGCCGTCGATGACGACGACGGCTACGGGGACTACGACGACCGCTGGGCGTCCTCGAGCTGACGCGCAGCGCACCAGGCCCGTCCGGCCCCGCCGGGCGGGCCTCGTCGTGCCCTGCGCCGTGGCGCGCGTCCGGCTGAGCGGTCCTGCTCGGTCTCCCTGGACCCCGTGGGGCGGGCGCACGGGTGTCGGCCGAGCCGTGCCCGCACCGCTCAGGCGTGCCCCGTCCCGTGCGGCTCCGGGCGCCGCAGGCGCGGCGGCAGGGGCTCTGCGGCGCGCCGCAGGACCGCGACGCCGGCTGCACGGACCAGCGCCGGAGCACTGCGTGGTCACGGCCGGGCGGCTGCATGATCACGGTCGGGCGGCTGCATGATCGCCGCCGGGGAAGCGCGTGATCGGCGCCGAGGGGTTGCATGATCGCCGCCGGGGGAGCGCATGATCGGCGCCGAGGGGCGCGTGATCGGCGCCAGGGGCGCGTGATCGCGGCGGGGCGGGTCAGGCGGGGTGGGTGCCGACGAGCTCGGCCGTGCCCGCAGCCCCCGGCGTACCCGCAGCACCCGGGGTGCCCGCAGCCCCGGCAGTCCCGTCGGTCGTGGTGACGGTGCCGGCGACCCAGGCGTCGACGCCGCGGGCGCGCAGGAGGGCGAGGGCGGCGTCGGCGGCGGCGGGGGCGACGACGGCGACCATGCCGACGCCGGTGTTGAGGGTGCGCTCGACCTCGGCCTGCGCGACGCCGCCGACCTCGGCGACGAGGCCGAAGACGGGGGCGGGGGTCCAGGTGGACCGGTCGACGACGGCGTGCAGGCCGGCGGGGACGACGCGGGCGAGGTTGGCGGCGAGGCCACCGCCGGTCACGTGGCTCACCGCGTGCACCTCGACGGCGTCCGCGAGGGCCAGGACGTCCTGCGCGTAGATGCGGGTGGGCTCGAGCAGCTCCTCGCCGAGGGTGCGCCCGAGCTCGGGGACGTCGCGGTCGAGGGCCCAGCCCGCGCGCTCCAGCAGGACGTGGCGCACCAGCGAGTAGCCGTTGGAGTGCAGGCCGCTGGAGGCCATGGCGACGAGGACGTCACCCGCGCGCACCCGCTCGGCGCCGAGCAGCCGGTCGGCCTCGACGACGCCGGTGCCGGCGCCGGCGACGTCGTACGCGTCGGGCTCGAGCAGGCCGGGGTGCTCCGCGGTCTCGCCGCCGACGAGCGCGCAGCCGGCCCGGACGCAGCCCTCGGCGATGCCGCGCACGACGGCCGCGATCCGCTCGGGGACGACCCGCCCGCAGGCGACGTAGTCGGTCATGAAGAGCGGCTCGGCGCCGCAGACGACGAGGTCGTCGACGACCATGCCGACGAGGTCGATGCCGATGGTGTCGTGCACGTCCATCCGCCGGGCGACCTCGACCTTGGTGCCCACGCCGTCGGTGGACGTGGCGAGCAGCGGGCGGCGGTAGCGGGCCAGGGCCGAGGCGTCGAAGAGCCCGGCGAAGCCGCCGAGCCCGCCGACGACCTCGGGGCGGGTGGCGCGGGCGACCGACGCCTTCATGAGCTCGACGGCGCGGTCGCCGGCCTCGATGTCGACCCCGGCGGCCGCGTACGTCACCGGCTGCGTCACGGGCGCCGCACCGCCTCGGCCGCGCCGCCGGCGGGCACGAGCGGGACGAGGCCGAAGCCCCCGCCGCACCCGTCCACGAGGTCCTCGGCGGCGGTGTCGTCGGGCACGCCGACCGGGTACGTCCCGTCGAAGCACGCCCGGCAGAGCTGCTCCTTGGGCTGCTCCGACGCCTCGACGAGCGCGTCGAGCGAGATGTGCGCGAGCGAGTCGGCGCCGATCGAGGTGCGCACCTCGTCGACCGAGAGCCCGGAGGCGATGAGCTCGGCGCGCGAGGCGAAGTCGATGCCGTAGTAGCAGGGCCAGGCGACGGGCGGGCTCGAGATCCGCACGTGCACCTCGCGGGCCCCGGCCTCGCGGAGCATGCGGATGAGCGCCCGCTGGGTGTTGCCGCGCACGATCGAGTCGTCGACGACGACGAGCCGCTTGCCGGCGATGACCTCGCGCAGCGGGTTGAGCTTGAGCCGGATGCCGAGCTGGCGGATGGTCTGCGACGGCTGGATGAAGGTGCGCCCCACGTACGCGTTCTTCACCAGGCCGGTGCCGTAGGGGATGCCCGAGCCCTGGGCGTAGCCGATCGCGGCGGGGGTGCCGGACTCCGGCACGGGGATGACGAGGTCGGCCTCGACCGGCGCCTCGAGCGCGAGCCGGCGCCCGACCTCGACGCGGGACGCGTGGACCGAGCGGCCGGCGATGCGGGTGTCGGGGCGCGCGAGGTAGACGTACTCGAAGAGGCAGCCCTTGGGCCGGGCATCGGCGAAGCGCGAGCTGCGCAGCCCGTGCTCGTCGACGGCGACGAGCTCGCCCGGCTCGACCTCGCGCACGAACGACGCGCCGACGATGTCGAGCGCCGCGGTCTCGCTGGCCACGACCCAGCCCCGCTCGAGCCGGCCGAGGACCAGCGGGCGGATGCCCTGGGGGTCGCGCGCGGCGTAGAGCGTCGACTCGTCCATGAAGACCAGCGAGTACGCCCCGCGCACCTGCGGCAGCACCTGGCGCGCGGCCTCCTCGACCGGCAGGTCGGGGTAGGCCGCGAGCAGACCGGTGAGCACGTCGGTGTCGTTCGTCGAGCCCATCGCCTCGCCGAGCGGGACCTCGCCGGTGAGGTCGGCCTCGCGGCGGGCGGCGAGGAGCCGCGCGAGCTCGCGGGTGTTGGTGAGGTTGCCGTTGTGGCCGAGGGCGAGCGCGCCCGTCGCGGTCGAGCGGAACGTCGGCTGCGCGTTCTCCCACACGCTCGACCCGGTCGTGGAGTAGCGGCAGTGGCCGACGGCCACGTGCCCGCGCAGCGCCTCGAGGTGGGACTCGTCGAAGACCTGCGAGACCAGGCCCATGTCCTTGTAGACGAGGATCTGCGAGCCGTTGCTCACGGCGATCCCGGCGGACTCCTGCCCGCGGTGCTGCAGCGCGTAGAGCCCGAAGTAGGCGAGCTTGGCGACCTCCTCGCCGGGCGCCCAGACCCCGAAGACGCCGCAGGCGTCCTGCGGGCCGCGCTCGGCGGGGTCGAGGTCGTGCGTCAGCCGGCCGTCGCCACGTGTCACGCGGGGAGTCTACGGGCCCGGGGGCGCCTCACCGGCCGCGCCGCGACCGCCCCGCCCGCCCCGCGCGCTCGGCGCGCCGCTCGAGCCCGACGGCGACGAGGCCGCCGAGCAGGCCGCCGACGACCGCGAGGAGCAGCCCCAGGTAGAGGACGACGCTGCTCGGGGAGAAGCCCTGCACCTGGGGCCGTACGGCGGCCAGCACCAGCGCGAGGACGACCCCCGCGACGGCGCCGGTGCCGATGAACGCCTCGTAGCGGGGTCGCCGCCTGCTCGCCGGGGTCACCCGACCACGGTACGAGGGGCGGGGGCGGGCGGCACGACGGGCACCCGCGCGGAGAGGTCGCTGCGCTCCCCCGACGCCGTGAGCCGGCCGGAGGCCCGCGCGGCCGCCCACTCCTCGCGCCCGGTCGCGACCAGGATCCAGGTCACGGGGTCCGCCTCGACGACGTTGGGCGGGGTGCCGCGGGTGTGCCGCGGCCCCTCGACGCACTGGGCGACGCCGTACGGCGGGACGCGCACCTCCACGCTGCGCCCCGGGTGGCGGGCGGAGAGCTCCTCGAGGAGGTGGCGCACGGCCGTGCGGGCGTCGGCGCGCTCGGGCTCGGCGCCCGCGTCGAGCGCGGCGAGGGCGCGGACGAGGGCGGCGCGGCCCTCCTCGGGGTCGGTGCGGCGGCGGGGTGGCACCCCTCCGGTGTACCCGACGCGCGCGGCGGGTGTTTCGCGGGGGGCCGCCCGGGCACGGCGGTGCCATGGAGCCGACCGGCGACGCCTCGCTCACGTTCATCGGCACGGCGACGACGCTGCTGCGCCTCGGGCGCTTCACCCTGCTGACGGACCCCAACTTCCTGCACCGGGGGCAGCGGGCGTACCTCGGCAAGGGGCTGTGGTCCAAGCGCCTGACCGACCCGGCGCTGGGCGTCGAGGAGCTGCCGCGCCTGGACGCGGTCGTGCTCTCGCACCTGCACGGCGACCACTTCGACCGGGTGGCCCGCCGCGGGCTCGACCGCGCGGTGCCCGTCGTGACGACCGGCAGGGCGGCGGACCGGCTCGGCAGCTGGGGCTTCACCGCGCACGGCCTGCCGACGTGGGGGCGCTGGTCGATGCGGCAGGGGGACGAGGAGCTGACCGTGGAGGCGCTGCCGGGGGTGCACGCCCGCGGGCTCATGGGGCGGCTGCTGCCGCCGGTCATGGGGAGCCTGCTCACGCACGCGGTGGGCGGGGAGGTCCGCCGGCGGGTCTACCTCAGCGGCGACACGCTGACCGGGCCGCACCTCGACGCGGTGCACGAGCGGCACCCCGACATCGACGTCGCCGTGGTCCACCTCGGGGGGACCCGGGTCCTCCTGCACACCGTGACCATGGACGACGGCCAGGGCGTGGACTTCCTGCGCCGGGTGCGGCCCCGCCAGGCGGTGCCGGTGCACCACGACGACTACGGGGTCTTCCGCTCGCCGGTGTCGGACTTCCTGGCCCGGGCGCGCAGCTTCGGCACCGCCACGCAGGTGCGGCCCGTGGCGCGCGGCGAGACGATCGTCCTGCCGTGAGCGGGGACGCGCCCTGGTGGCGCAGCGCCGTCGTCTACCAGGTCTACCCGCGCAGCTTCGCCGACGCCGACGGCGACGGGGTCGGCGACCTGCGGGGGGTGCTGCAGCGGCTCGACCACCTCGCCGACCTCGGGGTCGACGTCCTCTGGCTCTCGCCGGTCTACCGGACGCCGCAGGACGACAACGGCTACGACATCAGCGACTACCAGGACGTCGACCCGGCCTTCGGCACGCTCGCGGACCTCGACGCCCTCGTCGAGGGGCTGCACGCGCGCGGCATGAGGCTCCTCATGGACCTCGTCGTCAACCACACGTCCGACGAGCACCCGTGGTTCGTGGAGTCCCGGTCCTCGCCAGTCAGCCCGAAGCGCGACTGGTACTGGTGGCGCCCGCCGCGCGAGGGGATGGCGCCCGGCGACCCCGGCGCCGAGCCCACGGACTGGCGCTCGTTCTTCTCCGGCTCGGCCTGGCAGCTGGACGAGGCCAGCGGTGAGTACTACCTGCACCTCTTCAGCCGCAAGCAGCCGGACCTGAACTGGGAGAACCCGGAGGTCCGCGCCGCGGTGCACGCGATGATGCGCTGGTGGCTCGACCGCGGGGTCGACGGCTTCCGCATGGACGTCATCAACCTCATCAGCAAGGACCCCGCGCTCCCCGACGGCGTGCCCGACGGGCGGGGCCGCTGGTCCGACGGGTCGGCGGCGTACGTCTGCGGCCCGCGCATCCACGAGTTCCTCCAGGAGATGCACCGCGAGGTCTTCGCCGGCCGGGAGGGCGCGTTCCTCACCGTGGGCGAGATGCCGGGGGTGACGGTGGAGGAGGCCCGCCTGTTCACCGACCCGGCGCGGCGCGAGGTCGACATGGTGTTCCAGTTCGAGCACGTCGGGCTCGACCAGGGCGCGTCGAAGTGGGACGTGCGACCGCTGCGCCTCACCGACCTCAAGGCCTCGTTCGGCCGGTGGCAGGCCGGGCTCGCCGCGACGGGCTGGAACAGCCTCTACACGAGCAACCACGACCAGCCGCGGGTCGTGAGCCGGTGGGGCGACGACGGGCGGTGGCGCCGCGAGTCGGCGACCGCGATCGCGACCGTGCTGCACCTGCACCGCGGGACGCCGTACGTCTACCAGGGCGAGGAGATCGCCATGGCGAACGCGCCGTTCGCCTCCGTCGACGACCTGCGCGACATCGAGTCGCTCAACCACTGGCGCGAGGCGGTGGAGCACGGCGACGACCCCGAGCGGGTCATGGCGTCGCTGCGGGCCATGGGGCGCGACAACGCCCGTACGCCGATGCAGTGGGACGCCTCGCCGCAGGCCGGCTTCACGGCCGGCGAGCCGTGGATCGCCGTCAACCCCGACCACGCGGAGTGGAACGTCGCGGCCCAGCGGGACGACCCGCACTCCGTCCTCGCGCACTACCGGCGGCTCGTCGCCCTGCGGCACGAGGACCCGGTCGTGGCGCACGGCGACTTCACCATGCTGCTGCCGCACGACGAGCAGGTGTACGCCTTCACCCGCCGGCTCGGCGACGTCGAGCTGCTCGTGCTCGGCAACCTCTCCGGCGAGCCCGCGGTCGCCGGCGTCGACGCGTCGTGGGCCGGTGCGGACGTCGTGCTCGGGAACTACCCTGCCGGCGGCGGGCAGGGGCTGGCCCTGGCGCCGTGGGAGGCCAGGGTGCACCGGCGCACCCTCGGGTGAGGGGGTCGCGTGGGCGAGGGCACCAGGCCGGTGGAGCCGGGCGTGGTCCGCGACCTGCGCGGCGAGCTGTCCTACGGGTCGTACCTGCACCTCGACGCCGTGCTCGGCGCGCAGGCCCCGCTGAGCGACCCGCCGCACCACGACGAGCTGCTGTTCATCGTCCAGCACCAGACCTCGGAGCTGTGGCTCAAGCTCGTGCTGCACGAGCTGCGCGCCGCCCAGGACCACCTCGCGCGGGACGGCCTGCGCCCGGCGCTCAAGGGCCTGGCCCGGGTCAAGCACGTCCTGCGGGTGCTCACCGACCAGTGGGCGGTGCTGGCCACCCTGACCCCGTCGGAGTACGCCGGCTTCCGCGGGGCGCTGGGGCGCTCCTCCGGCTTCCAGTCGTACCAGTACCGCGCGGTGGAGTTCGTGCTCGGCAACAAGGACGCCGCGATGCTCGAGCACTTCGCGCACGACCCCGGGGCCCGCGACCTGCTGCGCGACGCCCTCGAGCGGCCCAGCCTCTACGACGAGTTCCTGCGCCTCGTCGCCCGGCGCGGGCTGCCCGTCCCGGACGACCTGCTGCGCCGCGACGTCACCCGCGCGCACGTCATGGCGCCGGGCCTGCTCCCCGTGCTGCGCGAGGTCTACCGGGACCCCGGGCGGCACTGGGACCTCTACGAGGCGTGCGAGGAGCTCGTCGACCTCGAGGAGGGCTTCCAGCTGTGGCGGTTCCGCCACCTCAAGACCGTCGAGCGGGTCATCGGGAGCGGGCCCGGCACCGGCGGCTCGTCGGGGGTCCGCTTCCTGCGGGCCGCGCTCGACCTGACCTTCTTCCCGGAGCTGTACGCCGTCCGGGCGGAGGTCATCCGCTAGGGGTTCGCCGCGCGGCCACCCGCGCGACGCCCGGGCGTCCGGCACGGGTGCGAGGGTCCCGGCCCGTGACCCGCCTCCGCACCGCAGCCACCGCGCTCGCCCTCGCCGCCGTCTTCACCCCCGCGGCCCTGCCGGCCTCCGCGACCGCCACCGCCCCCGCCGGGCGCCCCGACCCGACGGGCCTCGAGCTCATCGGGCAGGAGATCTTCGCCAGCGGCACCGAGTACCGCGGCACCCGCGTCGGCGGCCTGTCCGGGCTCGTCCGCGACCCGCGCACCGGCCGCTACCTCGCCGTCTCCGACGACCGCAGCAGCATCGACCCCGCCCGCTGGTACACGCTCTCCATCGACCTCGCCGACGGCCGCCTCGACGAGGGCGACGTCCGCTTCCGCGGCGTGACCACGCTGCGGCAGCCGGGCGGGCGGCCGTACCCGGAGAACGGCCTCGACACTGAGGGCATCGCGCTGCTGCGCGACGGGCGCGTCGTCGTCACGTCCGAGGGCGACGCGACGGCCCTCGTGGACCCGTTCGTCGGCGTCTTCCGGCGCGACGGCCGGCGCGTCGCGTCGTTCCCGGTCCCCCGCTCGTTCCGCCCGACCGCCGACGCCAGCAGCGGCATCCGGAACAACCTCGCGCTGGAGAGCGCTGGCACCTCGCCCGACGGGCGCTGGCTGTTCACCGCGACGGAGAACGCGCTCGCCCAGGACGGCCCCGCGGCGAGCGAGCAGGCGGGCAGCCCGAGCCGCCTCCTGCGCTACGACGCCCGCACCGGGCGGCTGGACCGGACCGTCGTGTACGAGACCGAGCCGGTCGCGGCGCCCGCCTCCCCGGCGGGCGCCTTCTCCACCAACGGCCTCGTCGACGTCCTGCCGCTCGGCCGGGACGAGGTGCTCGCGGTGGAGCGGTCCTTCTCCACCGGCGCGGGCAACACCATCAAGGTCTTCCGGGCGAGCCTGCGCGGCGCCACCGACGTGACGCGGGTCCCCTCGCTCGCCGGCCACGACGGCCCGGTGCGCGCGGTGCGCAAGGAGCTGCTGCTCGACCTGTCGACCCTGGGCATCCTGCTCGACAACGTGGAGGGCATCGCCTGGGGCCCGGTGCTCCCCGACGGGCGCCGCTCGCTCGTGCTCGTCAGCGACGACAACTTCTCGGGCACCCAGTTCACCCAGTTCCTCGCCTTCGCCGTCGACGAGGGCTGAGCCGCCGTCCCCCTGCGGGACGCAGGAGGGGGCGCCCCCGGAGGCTCGGGGGCGCCCCCTCGGCGTGCGCGCGGTCGTCGGTCAGCGGACCAGCGACGCCTCCGCCACCCGGTCGAGGACCCGCTGCAGCAGCGGGTTCGGCAGGTCGGCCGGCACGGCCGCCGCCCGGGTGCCCGCCCGCGGCAGGGGCACCGCGTCGCCGTCGACCGGCCCGTCGACCGGGTAGACCGCCCGGTCCTCCGGCAGCGGCGAGGTGCCGCAGACGGTGTCCCGCCCCGGCAGCTCCCCGCCGAAGACGAAGCGGTCGCCGATCGCCTCCGCGCAGGCCGAGGCCGAGCCGACGTACTGGCCGTGCTGGCCCTCGTCGTCGATCGCGACGAAGCGGGTCGCCCGCCGCGTCGCCTCGTGGCTGCGCAGCGCGCCCTCGTACGCCGTCGCCGGGTCGAGCTCGCCCTGGACCATGAGCATCCGCGGGGCGCCGGCGAGGTCGACGTCGCGGTCCTGCGGGGCGTACGGCCAGAAGGCGCACATCGGCACGCCGTTGAGGTAGCCGTAGAACCGGTAGCGCTCGGCCATCCGGTCGGCCTCGCGCTGGTACCACCGCGCGCTGCGGTCCCAGGCCGTGTCGTTGCAGCGGACGGTGGTGCCCACCGCGCCGAGGTCGAACGGCGCGTCGCCCGGCGCCGCCAGCGCCGCCGCCCGCGCGTCCGCCAGCGCCTCGGCCCCGCCCGCCGGGGCCTCCGCCGCGAGCGCGGGCGCCGGGGTCACCCCGTACCGCGAGCGCAGGACCGCGAGCGTCTCGTAGCGCTGCAGCTCCGGGGCGATGCGGGCGTACGCCGCGTCGACGTGCCGCAGCTCGACCTCGCCGCTCCCCGACGGGTCCTGCACGTACTCGTCGTGGACGAGGATGTCGAGCGTGGCCCGGACGAAGCGCGCGTTGCCGTAGATCGCGCTGGCGACGTTCCCGTCGAGGCCGTCGCCGCGCACCGCGCTGCCCTCGGAGCGGGTGAGCTGGACGAGGGCCGCGCGGATCGCCTCGTACCGCGCGAGGACCCGCGACGGGGTGCTGCCGAGCCCCTCGACCTGGTCGGCGTGCCGGGCGATCCACGGCAGCAGCTGGGTGTCGCGGCGCCGCTGGAACGAGAACGGGTCGAAGTTGACGTTCTCCCACTGGGTGCGGGTCCAGTCCATGTTGGAGTCGAGGACGAACCGGCCGGTGCGCTGGGGGTACGTGTCGGCGTACCAGCTGGCGAGCCAGGTGCCGTAGCTGTAGCCGATGAAGTCGAGCTGGCGGGCACCGAGCAGCGCGCGCACGAGCTCCATGTCGTAGACGGTCTGCTGGCTGCTGACGAACTGCCCGAACTCCGTGGCCGCGCACGCCTTGGCGAGCAGGCGGGCCTCGGCGAGCTCGGCCCGGTGCGTCTGGCGGGTGCGCTCGCGGTAGTCCGGGGTCGTCGGCAGCGCTGCGAGCTCCCCGGTCGTCGTCAGGCAGCGCAGCGGGGTGCTCTGGCCGAAGCCGCGCGGGTCGAGGCCGACGAGGTCGTAGTCGGTGAACAGCTGGGGCTTGTCGATGGCGAGCGAGGCGCTGAGCGTGAGCCCCGCCCCGCCCGGGCCGCCGGGGTTGGTCATCATGAGGCCCTGCGAGGTGCCGGTGGCCTCGGAGTACGCGATCGCGACCTCGATGTCGGGGTGGGCGTCGGGCGCCGCCCAGTCCATCGGGGCCCGGACCTTCGCGCAGCGCGTCGTGGGGGCGCCGGGCGCCAGCTGCTTGACCGCCGCGTCGAACGAGCACGTGCTCCAGGCGATCTCCTGGTCGAGGTAGCGCTGCGGGACCGCCGGCACGGGAGGGTCGGCGGGGGCGGCAGCGGCGCCGGGCGCGGGGGCTGCGGTGGCCGGCCCGGCCAGGCCCGTGAGCCCGGACGGGAGCAGGGCCGCGGCGGCGACGGCCGCGACGAGGGGCGCGCGGCGGCGGGCGCGCGCGGGGAGGGCGGGTCGCACTCAGGTCTCCTCGGGGGTGGGAGGGACGCCAGGGTGAGCAGACAACCACGCGCTGTGAGTGGTTGTCACCCCTCCGCCTCGGGGTGCTTGACTGGCCGGCGTGGCGGACGGGTCGGACGGGGCGAGCGGGGCGGCCGGCGCGCGGCGGGACGTGGGGCTCGTGCTGCACCCCCGGCGGGACAGCGCCGAGGCCGTGGGCGCGGTCCTGGCCTGGGCCCGCGGCAGCGGCCGGTGCGTGCTCGCGACGCCGGACGAGGCGCAGCGCCTGCCCGAGGGCGTGGAGGTCGTGGGCGCCGAGGAGCTCGCCGCCCGCTCCGGGCTGCTCGTGAGCCTGGGTGGCGACGGGACGATGCTGCGCGCGCTGCGGGGGGCGTACGGGCACGGGACGCCGGTGCTGGGGGTGAACCTCGGCAAGCTGGGGTTCCTCGCCGAGGTCGACGTGCCCGAGCTCGCGGACGCGCTGGCGGTCGTGGAGCGCGGGGAGCACGAGGTGGAGACGCGGGTCGCCGTGCGCGTCCGCGTCGGCGGGACGGTGCGCACCGCCTTCAACGACGTGGCGCTCGTGCGGCACCCCGGCGAGGGCAGCGCCGCGGTCTCCGTCGTCGTCGACGACGAGCCGTTCGTGCGCTACGCGGCCGACGCGCTCGTCGTCGCGACGCCGACCGGCTCCACCGCGTACGGCTTCTCCGCCGGCGGCCCCGTCGTGTCCCCCCGGGCGCAGGGGCTCGTCGTCGTCCCGGCGGCCGCGCACTCGTCCTTCAACCGGGCGCTGTTCCTCAGCTGCTCGGAGCGGCTGTGCCTCGAGGTGCTGGACCGCAGCGGACCGCTCGCGGTCGAGGTCGACGGCAACGTGGCGGGCCGGCTCGGGCCGGGGGACCGGCTGCCCGTCGAGGTGGACCTGCACGGCGGCTCCGTCGTGCGCGTGGGCCGACGCTCGTTCTACGCCCGGGCCCGGCGCAAGCTGCGCGTGACCGACTCCGCGGAGCTGGGCTAGCCCGTACGGGTGCCCCGGGCCGGTCCGCCGGCCCGGACGGGCCACCCCGGACAGCGCAGCAGGCCCGGGTGCGCCCGGCCGATCACTCCTGCAGAGGCACGCCGGCAGGAGGTCGACGTGCGGTACGCGCCGCGAGGCAGCACGGAGGCACCCATGAGCAGCACCACGAGCACGACCGGCGAGCACGGCGCCGGGGCCACCGTCCGGGTGGACGTCTTCCACGTCGCGGGCGAGGAGTTCTACCGGGACGTCGTCGAGCGCCCGAGCGGGGCGCGCAGCGCCTGCCGCTACCACCACCTCAGCCGTGCGGAGGCGCGCACCTGCGGCCGCCTGCGCTCGCAGGCCCAGGCCGCCCCCGCGGCCGGCCGCTCGCGCGTGCTGCTGGGCCGCCGCCGCGAGCCCGCCGCGGCGACCGTCCGCGAGGCGGTCGAGCGCCTCGTCGAGAGCGGCTCCTCGGCCGTGACCGTCGAGGACATCGTCGCCGAGTGCCGCCCGGGCTCGCTCGGCCGGCACCCGCGCGAGGTCGTCGCCGCCGTCGTGGCCGAGCAGCTCGTCGAGGACGGCGCGGTGCGCCCGCTGCGCGCGGCGCAGGACGGGCGCTTCCTCGTCAGCCGCTGACCGGGCGCGCTGCGACCGCCCGCGGCGTCAGTCCCCGGTGCGCCCCGCGCGCAGCCCGTCGAGGAGCAGGTCGAGCAGGCGCCCGGCCTGCTCGCGCTGCGCCGGGCTGCCCGGGGCGCCGGGGCTCGCCGGGTCGCCGGTGACCAGCGAGACGCCGCTCACCGCCTTGAGGACGTCCTCGGGGCCCACGTCGGCGCGCAGCGCACCGGCGGCGGCGGCCGCGCCGAGGATCTGCTCCACGGCCGCGTGCAGGCGCTCCCGGCTCACCGCGTACGGGTCGCCGCCGCCGGCGACGACGGCGCGCAGGGCGTCGGCCATGCCGCGCTTGGTCGTCATGTAGTCGACGAAGCGGTCCATCCAGTGCCGCAGGGCCACGTCCGGGGGGTGCTCGGCGAGGAGCTCGCCGGCGGCGGCGGCGAGGCGCTCCACCTCGTCGCGGTACGCCGCCTCGACGAGCGCCTCGCGCGTCGGGAAGTGCCGGTAGAGGGTGCCGATGCCGACGCCGGCCTCCCGGGCGATGTCCTCGAGGGGGACGTCGCGCCCCGGCTGGGACAGCGCCCGCACGGCGACGCGGAGCAGGCGCTCGCGGTTGCGCCGCGCGTCGGCGCGCAGCGGCCGGGCGGCCTCGGGGGTCACGGGTCGCTCCTCGGTGCGGCGGGGACGTGGCTTGCGATCCGGAGGGTCCTCCGGTTAGTGTCGTGGTCGTACCGGAGGTTCCTCCGGTACCCAGCCTAGCCCGCCCCGCGCAGCACGACGCGGGGCCGCGAGCAGGAGGCCCGCATGACCACCACCACCCCCGCCCCGCACCTGCCCTTCGGCGCCACGACGACGGCCGCCGAGGTCGTCGACGGCGTCGACCTCGCCGGCCGCCGCGCCGTCGTCACCGGCGGCGCGTCCGGCATCGGCGTCGAGACCGCGCGGGCCCTCGCGTCGGCCGGCGCGCAGGTCGTCCTCGCCGTCCGCGACACCGCCGCCGGCGCGCGCACCGCCGCCGGCATCGCCGCCTCGACCGGCGGCCCGCCCGTCGAGGTCCGCCCGCTCGACCTGGCCGACCGCGCCTCGGTCGCGGCGTTCGTCGCCGCCTGGGAGGGACCGCTCCACGTCCTCGTGGCGAACGCCGGCGTCATGGCCTCCCCGCTGCGGCGCACGCCGCAGGGCTGGGAGGGCCAGCTCGCCACCAACCACCTGGGGCACTTCGCGCTCGCGACGGGGCTGCACCCCGCTCTCGCCGCCGCCGGCGGGGCGCGCGTCGTCGCCGTCAGCTCCGCCGCGCACCTGCGTGCCGGCGTCGACCTCGACGACCCGCACTTCGAGCGCCGCCCGTACGACCCCTGGGTCGCCTACGGGCAGTCCAAGTCGGCCAACGTCCTGTTCGCCGTCGAGGCCGCCCGGCGCTGGGCGGACGACGGCGTCGTCGCCAACGCCCTCATGCCGGGGGCCATCCGCACCGGGCTGCAGCGGCACGTCGACGAGGAGGAGATCGCGCGGCTGCGCGCCGCCTCCGGCGGGGCGGCCGCGCAGTGGAAGACCGTCGAGCAGGGCGCCGCCACATCGGTGCTCCTCGCCGCGTCGCCCCTCGTCGAGGGCGTCACGGGCCGCTACTTCGAGGACTGCCAGCCGGCCGGCCCCCACCGCCCGGGCACCCGTACGGGCGTCGCCGCCCACGCCAGCGACCCCGGGACCGCCCGGCGGGTGTGGGACTGGTCGCTGCGGAGCGTCGCGTGAGCCCGCGCGAGCACGTCCGTCTCGTCGAGGTGCACGACGGCCCCGACGGCACCTCCCGCTGGGTCGACGTCGTCGAGCGGCCGGGCGCGACGAGCAGCTGCGTCCACCACCACGCCACCCGCGAGGAGGCCTGCGCCTGCGGCCGGTCGCGCAGCCGCGCAGCGCAGCTCGGGCACGGCCGCCGGGTCCTGCTCGGCCGGCACCGCACGGGCGCGCTGCACCGCTGAGGCCATCCGCCGACGACCACCGCGGGCGGACCCCGCGGTGGCCGTCCCGGCGCGGCTCAGCGCGGCTCCGTGCGGCTCAGCGGCGCAGCTCCTTGCGCGGCGCGAGGGTCGCCCCCGCCTGCGCGAGGCCCGCGCCTGCGCCGGCCACCGTGCGGGCGTCCTCGCGCTCGGTCACCTCGACGACCCTCGAGCGCGGCCCGGCCTCGCGGTAGTCGTACCCGTCACTGGTCTGGCCGAGGACCGTCGCCGACGCGCGCCCGGCGCGCAAGGCCCACCCCGTCGTGCTGTCGAGCTCCGCGGCCCAGCGCGCGCGCCCCGAGCCGGGGCACGTGGTGAGGACGAACGCGTCCCCCCGGGCGACGGCGCGGCCCACCCGCTGGCTGACGGAGAGCTGCACGGCGACGGCGAACGGCGGCGAGCAGGCGACCGTCCCGCGCACGAAGAGGCGCCCGGACACCTCCCCGGTGGCTGCCGAGGTCACCCGCACGACCGGTGCCGGCGGGAGGCCGGGGCGGTAGAAGGACAGGACCGCTCGCCCCCCGGCAGCGTCGGGGCCGCAGCAGGCGCTGACCGCGATCCAGTACGTCGTCCCCGCCTGGGCGTCCACCTCGGCCACCGACCACAGGTCCACCGAATCGTCGACGCACGCGACGAGGCTCCGCTCGGCCCGCGGTCCGCTGAAGACCGCGAGCACCGTGTCGTAGGAGCTGCCGACCGTGCTGATGCGCACCCGGCCCGCCTCGGTCGGGGTGTACCGGTACCAGACGCTGCTCCCGAGGACGCAGTCCCCGTCGTCGGCGCTGCTGGTCGCCTCCCCAGTGCTCTGCACGAAGCGGCTCGGCACCTCCCGGACGACGCGGGCTCGCTCGACGGCGTCGTTGCCCGGCGGCGCCGCCTGGGCCGGTGCCGCGAGCGGGACCAGCCCGACGACGGCCACGACCGCCACCATCCCGCGGCGCAGGAGTCCTCGACGTGCCATGGAGCCACCTCCCCCGGTCGGGGTCCGCCCCGTCGCGGACCCGTCACGGAGAGGCAACTCCTTGCGACGATCATGGGCAATGGCTCGGCCTGACTAGGCCGTGCCGACGTGCTGGGCGCCCACCACGACGGGCGGGGGACCTGCCGGTCAGGCGTGCGGCTGGACGTCCTGCTCGAAGAGGCGGGGGAACGTGCCGGTGTGCGCGGCGCGCAGCTCGCCGATCGTGACCGAGAACAGCCCCTGCACGTCGAGCAGCGCGTCGTCGCCCTGCCCGTCGGTGACGCCGATGCGCACGAAGGGGAAGCGGCGGGCGGTGCACATGTCGGAGAACCGCACCTCCTCCTCGCGCGGCACGGCGACGACGGCGCGGGCGGTCGACTCGGAGAACAGGGCCACGAACGGGTCGAGGTCGTCGGGCAGCCAGATCCGCGCACCGGTCCCCCGCCGCAGGCAGGCCTCGACGAGCGCCTGCGCCAGCCCGCCGTCCGCGAGGTCGTGCGCCGCGTCGACGAGCCCGTCGCGCGAGGCGTTGACGAGGATCTGCGCCAGCGTGCGCTCGGCCGCGAGGTCGACCTGCGGCGGGAGCCCGCCGAGGTGCCCGTGCAGCGCGTGCGCCCACTCCGAGCCGGCGAGCTCGTCGCGGGTGGTACCGAGCAGGTAGACCTGCTGGCCCTCCTCGCCGAACCCGATCGGGGTGCGCCGGGCGACGTCGTCGATGGTGCCGAGCACGCCGACCACGGGGGTCGGCAGGATCGCGACGTCGCCGGTCTGGTTGTAGAAGCTGACGTTGCCGCCGGTCACCGGCACGCCCAGCTCCCGGCACGCGTCGGCCAGCCCGCGGGTGGCCTCCGCGAACTGCCACATGACGTCGGGGTCCTCCGGCGAGCCGAAGTTGAGGCAGTTCGTCACCGCGAGCGGGGTGGCGCCGGCCGTCGCGACGTTGCGGTACGCCTCGGCGAGCGCCAGCTGCGCGCCCGCGTACGGGTCGAGCTTGGCGAAGCGCCCGTTGCCGTCGGTGGCCAGCGCGACGCCGAGCCCGGTCTCCTCGTCGATGCGCACCATGCCGGCGTCCTCGGGCTGGGCGAGGACGGTCCCGCCGAGGACGTAGCGGTCGTACTGGTCGGTGACCCAGCGCTTGTCCGCGAGGTTCGGGCTCGCGACGAGGCGCAGCAGGACGTCGCGCAGCCCGTCGCCGTCGGCCGGCCGGGGCAGCGACGCCGGCGCGTCGGCCTGCAGGGCGTCCTGCCAGCCCGGGCGGGCGTACGGGCGCTCGTAGACCGGGCCCTCGTGCGCCACGCTGCGCGGCGGGACGTCGACGACGAGGTCGCCGTGCCAGGTGATCTCGAGCCGGTCGCCGTCGGTGACCTCGCCGATCACCGTCGCCGAGACGTCCCACTTCGCGCAGATCTCGAGGAACCGCTCGACCTTCGACGGCTCGACGACCGCGCACATGCGCTCCTGCGACTCGCTCATGAGGATCTCTTCCGGCGAGAGCGAGGGGTCGCGCAGCGGCACCCGGTCGAGCGCGACGCGCATGCCGCCGTCCCCGGCGGACGCGAGCTCGCTCGTGGCGCAGGACAGCCCGGCGCCGCCGAGGTCCTGGATGCCGACGACGAGGTCCTCGGCGAAGACCTCGAGGCAGCACTCGATGAGCACCTTCTCCATGAACGGGTCGCCGACCTGCACGCTGGGGCGCTTCGTCGGGCGCTGCTCGTCGAAGGTCTCCGAGGCGAGCACCGAGACGCCGCCGATGCCGTCGCCGCCGGTGGTCGCGCCGAAGAGGACGACGAGGTTGCCGGCGCCGGTCGCCCGCGCGAGCTTGACGTCCTCGTGGCGCATGACGCCGACGCAGAGGGCGTTGACGAGGGGGTTGCCGGCGTACGACGGGTCGAAGACGACCTCGCCGCCGATGTTCGGCAGGCCGAG
Organism: Vallicoccus soli; assembly: GCF_003594885.1. Classification (NCBI taxonomy): domain Bacteria; kingdom Bacillati; phylum Actinomycetota; class Actinomycetes; order Motilibacterales; family Vallicoccaceae; genus Vallicoccus; species Vallicoccus soli. The sequence continues at coordinate 229,635 of NZ_QZEZ01000007.1, read as the reverse complement.
GCAGTTGCCGTAGCCGCCCACGCCCGCGACGACGCCGGGCAGCACCCGGCGGGTGTCCTCGGCGTCGGCCGGGCCGAAGCGCAGCGGGTCCATGACGGCGACCGGGCGCGCGCCCATGGTGAGGATGTCGCGCACGATGCCGCCGACGCCGGTCGCGGCGCCCTGGTACGGCTCGACGTACGACGGGTGGTTGTGCGACTCGACCTTGAAGGTCACGGCCCAGCCGCCGCCGACGTCGACGACGCCGGCGTTCTCGCCCATGCCGACGAGCAGGGCGTCGCTCGCCGGGGCCTTCTCGCCGAACTGGCGCAGGTGCACCTTGCTCGACTTGTACGAGCAGTGCTCGCTCCACATGACGCTGTACATCGCCAGCTCCGAGGAGGTCGGGCGGCGGCCGAGGATCTCGCGGATCCGGGCGTACTCGTCCTCCTTGAGGCCGAGCTGCGCCCAGGGCTGCTCGACCTCAGGGGTGGCGCCCGCGTCCCTCACGCTGTCGGTGCTCACGCGGACACCACCTGGTGCAGGACGGAGGTGAAGAAGCCGAGGCCGTCGGTCGTCGGGCCGGTGAGCGCCTCGACCGCGTGCTCGGGGTGCGGCATGAGGCCGACGACGTTGCCGCGCTCGTTGGCGATGCCGGCGATCTGGCGCATGCTGCCGTTCGGGTTCGGCCCGACGTAGCGGACCACGACCCGGCCCTCCCCCTCGAGCCGGTCGAGCGTCGCCTCGTCGGCGACGTAGCCGCCCTCGCCGTTCTTCAGCGGGACGACGACCTCCTGCCCCTCGGCGTAGTCGGCCGTCCAGGCCGTCGCGGTGGACTCCACGCGCAGGCGCTGGTCGACGCAGACGAAGCGGCGCACGTCGTTGCGGATGAGCGCGCCGGGCAGCAGGTGCGACTCGCAGAGCACCTGGAAGCCGTTGCAGATGCCCAGCACCGGCAGCCCGCCGTGCGCCGCCTCGACCACGCTGCGCATGACCGGGGCGAAGCGGGCGATGGCGCCGCAGCGGAGGTAGTCGCCGTACGAGAACCCGCCGGGCAGCACGACCGCGTCGACCCCGCGCAGGTCGTCGTCGCCGTGCCACAGCACGACCGGCTCGCCGCCGGCGACGCGCACGGCCCGGGCCGCGTCGCGGTCGTCGAGGGAGCCGGGGAAGGTGACGACCCCGACCCTCATGCCTCGACCCGCACGGTGAAGTCCTCGATGACCGGGTTGGACAGCAGCGTCTCGGCGGCCCGGCGCACCTCGGCGAGGCGCTCCTCGGTGACCTCGCCCTCCACCTCGAGCTCGAAGCGCTTGCCCTGGCGCACCGAGGCGATCCCCTCGAAGCCGAGCTTGGGCAGGGCGCTGGCGACCGCCTTGCCCTGCGGGTCGAGGATCTCCGGCTTCGGCATGACGTCGACGACGACACGGCCCATGGGTGGCGCTCCTGGGTCGGGGTGGGAGGCGAGCTCCGGCGGGGCTGGGGTCCTGCGGGGGCGGCGGTGCCCGCCGTGCAGCCTACCGAGCGCCCGGCGGCAGCCCGCCCGGCTGCCCCGCGCCGGCCGCGCCATGCACCGCGCCCGGGCGCGTCCCACCTGCTGGGACGCCCAGCGACGATCGGGTAACGGTCCGCTTGCAGTCGCGCGAAAGGGGGTCCCGGGCGCGGGGCCCGGCGACCTAGCGTCCGTCCCGTGACCCGCCGTGCGCTCGCCGTGCTGGCCGGCCTGGTGGCCGCCGGCGCCGTGGCGTGCACCGGAGCCTCCCTCGGCGGTGGCGCCCGCGGCGCGACGCCCGACCCCGTCGTGGCCCTCGACGAGGGCGCGCGCACGCTCGGCCTGGCCGTGGGCGACGGGCGGGTCTGGGCGGTGGACCCCGCCTCGGGGACGCTGCGCCGGGTCGACCCCGCGACCGGGCGGGTGGAGAGCACCTGGGTCGTCGGCGGGACCCCCCGGCGGCTGGCCTGGCTGGACGGGACGGTCTGGGTCACCGCGGCCGGGCGGCGGGCCCTGCTGCGCGTCGACACCACCACCGGCGACGAGACGGAGGAGCTCGAGCTCGACGGGCAGCCCGAGGACGTCGTCGCCGCCCACGGCGGGCTCTGGGTGACGCTGCCGGAGCAGGGCGAGGTCGTGCGCATCGACCCGTCGACGCGGCTCGTCCTCGACGTCGTGCCCCTCACGCCCCGCCCGACGCTGCTGACGGCGGGCGCGGACCGGCTGTGGGTCAGCGACCCGGCAGCGGGCACCCTGACCGCCCTGGACCCGCAGGGGCGGCGCGCGGCGCGGCCCACGACGCCGTGCGGGCCGGGGTCGGGGGCCCGCGGCGGCCCCCGGGGGGCGTCCTCCGACGGGCGGGTGCTCTGGGTCGCCTGCCCGGACGGGATCGTCGAGGTCGACGAGCGCAGCGCCCGGGTGCTGCGCCGGGTGCCGCTCGCCGGCCGCCCGGTCGACGTCGCGCACGCCGGCGCCGGGCGGCTCGTGGTGGTGCTGGCCGAGCACGGCGCGCTCGTCGTCGTGGACCCCGCGGACCCGCCGGAGCCGCCCGAGCCCGGCGCCACCCCGGGGGCGGACGACGGCCTGCCCCGGCTCCTCCCCGCGCGCACCGCCGGCCCGGAGGCCGAGGTGCTCGTGCACGACGGCGTCGCCTGGGCGTCCGGTGACGGGGTGCGCGCGGCGCCGCTGGGCGCCGGCTGAGCTGGGCGCCGGCTGAGCCGGGCGCCGGCTGAGCCGGGCGCCGAGCGGGCCGCACCGCGGGGGCGCCGGGCCAGCGGCGCCTCAGCGCGCGGCGGTCCAGGCCTCCCAGGCGCTGGCGACCATGGCGCGCAGGTCGTGCTGCGCCCGCCAGCCGAGGTCGCGCTCGATGGCCGCCGGGCTGGCCACGAGCCGCGCCGGGTCGCCGGGGCGGCGGGGGGCGATCTCGGGCTCGACGTCCAGGCCGGTGACCTCGCGGACCACCGCGAGCACCTCCTTGACCGAGGCGCCCTCGCCGCGGGCCACGTTGTAGACCGCGGACGGGCCGCCGTCGCGCAGGCGCTGGGCGGCGACGACGTGGGCGTCGGCGAGGTCCGCCACGTGGATGTAGTCGCGGACGCAGGAGCCGTCGGGCGTCGGGTAGTCGTCCCCGAACACCTTCGGCGCCTCCCCGCGGTCCAGCGCGCGGAACACCATGGGGATGAGGTTCGCGACCGCGGTGTCCCCCAGCTGCGGCGAGCCGGCCCCGGCGACGTTGAAGTAGCGCAGGCTGGTCCAGCGGGTCCCGCGGGCGGTGGCGAGGTCGCGGAGCATCCACTCGCCGACGAGCTTGGTCTCGCCGTAGGGGTTGATCGGGGCGGTCGGACCGTCCTCGACGATGACGTCGCTGTCGGGCGTGCCGTAGACCGCGGCGCTGGAGGAGAACAGGACGTCGCGCACGCCCTCCTCGTCGACCACGCGCAGCAGGCTCTCCAGGCCGCCGACGTTCTCCCGCCAGTAGAGCAGCGGCTCGGCGACCGACTCCCCCACGGCCTTCTTCGCCGCGAGGTGCACGACCCCGGTGACACCGTGCTCGCGGAACGCCGCGCGGACCGCGTCGGTGTCGAGCACGCTGGCCCGCACCAGCGGCACGCCCTCCGGCAGGCGCTCCGGGACGCCGGAGGACAGGTCGTCGAGGGCGACGACGTCCTCGCCCGCAGCGCGCAGGGCGTGCGCGACGTGCGCGCCGATGTAGCCGGCACCGCCGGTGAGCAGCCAGGTCATGCCGGGACCCTACCGATCCGGGTTCACGTGAAACGGCGGCCGGTGAGGCGCTCGTACGCCTCGACGTAGCGCGCCCGGGTCCGCTCGACGACCTCGTCCGGCAGGGGCGGCGGCGGTTCGTCCGAGGAGCGGTCCCAGCCCGACGCGGGCGAGGTGAGCCAGTCGCGGACGTACTGCTTGTCGAACGAGGGCTGGGACCGCCCCGGCTGCCACTGGTCGGCGGGCCAGAAGCGCGAGGAGTCGGGCGTCAGCACCTCGTCGCCGAGCACGAGCGTGCCGTCGCCGCGGCGGCCGAACTCGAGCTTGGTGTCCGCGACGACGAGCCCCCGCCCCCTGGCGACGCGCTCGGCGCGCTCGTAAACGGCGAGGGTCAGCGCGCGCAGCCGGGCCGCCAGCGGCTCGCCGACCTGCGCCGCCACCTCGGCGTAGCTGACGTTCTCGTCGTGCTCGCCCAGCGCCGCCTTCGTCGCCGGGGTGAAGACGGGGCGCTCCAGGCGGCTGCCGTCCACGAGGCCCGGCGGCAGCGCGACCCCGCAGACCGCGCCCGTCGCGCGGTAGTCCGCGAGGCCGGAGCCGGTGAGGTAGCCGCGGGCCACGCACTCCACCGGCACCATGTCCAGCCGCTCGCAGACCATGGCGCGGCCGGCGAAGCCCTCCGGCACGTCGGTCGAGACGAGGTGGTTCGGCACGAGGTCCTCGAGCTGCTCGAACCACCACAGCGAGAGCGCCGTGAGCACGCGGCCCTTGTCCGGGATCGGGGTCGGGAGCACGTGGTCGTACGCCGAGACCCGGTCCGAGGCCACGACGAGCAGGTGGCCGTCGTCGAGGGCGTAGAGGTCGCGGACCTTGCCCGAGTAGAGGTGCTGCACCCGCGCATCCTCCCGCGTCGGGCATGATGCGCGCGGGGGTGGGGCCGGGTGGCCGAGCTGGTGGTGGACGGGCAGCGCGTCGTGCTGCGCCTGTCCGGGTGGGAGCGCTTCTCCGCGCTCCGCCGCGGGGACGTCGTCGTGCCGCGGACGGCGGTGGGCTCCGTACGGGTCGTCGAGGACGTCCTCGCCGAGGTGCGCGGCCTGCGCGCGCCCGGCCTGGAGGTCCCGCGCGTCGTGCGGGTCGGCACCTGGCGCCGGCGCGGTGCGCCGCCGGACTTCGTCGTGGCGCGGCGCGGGGAGCCGGGGCTCGTCGTGGAGCTCTCCGGCGAACGCTGGGGCCGGCTCGTCGTCGGTACGCCCGACGCCGTCACCGCGCGCGAGCTGGCCCTGCGCCTGCTCGGGCAGCAGCCCCGCTAGAGGATCGCGCCGGGGACGTACGCGGCGGCCTGCGGGTGCCGGCGCACGACCTCCTCGACCCGCGCCGCGACGGCCCGGACCTGCGCCTGCGCGGCGCCGGTGAAGGACAGCGGCTCGGCGACGAGGGCCTCGAGGTCGGCGGGCGCCAGGCGCAGGCGCTCGTCGGCGGCGAGGCGCTCGAAGAGGTCGTTGCCCGCGGCCCCGCCCTCGCGCATGCCGAGCGCGACGGCGACCGCGTGCTCCTTGACCGCCTCGTGCGCCGCCTCGCGCCCGACCCCCGCCTTGACCGCCGCCATGAGCACCTTCGTCGTGGCGAGGAACGGCAGGTAGCGGTCGAGCTCGCGCTGCACCACCGCTGGGTACGCGCCGAACTCGTCGAGCACGGTGAGGAACGTCTGGAACAGCCCGTCGGCGGCGAAGAACGCCCCCGGCAGCGCGACCCGGCGCACCACGGAGTCGCTGACGTCGCCCTCGTTCCACTGGTCGCCGGCGAGCTCGCCGACCATGGAGAGCATGCCGCGCAGCACGACGGCGAGGCCGTTGACCCGCTCGCAGGAGCGCGTGTTCATCTTGTGCGGCATCGCGCTGCTGCCGACCTGGCCGGGCTGGAACCCCTCGGTGACGAGCTCGTTGCCGGCCATGAGGCGGACCGTGGTGGCCAGGCTCGACGGGCCGGCGGCGGCGTGCACCAGCGCGCTCACCGCGTCGAAGTCGAGCGAGCGCGGGTAGACCTGCCCGACGCTGTCCAGCACGCGCTCGAAGCCCAGGTGCGCGGCGACCCGCTGCTCCAGCTCGGCCAGCCGGTCGGCATCGCCGCCGAGCAGGTCGAGCATGTCCTGCGCGGTGCCCATCGGGCCCTTGATCCCGCGCAGCGGGTAGCGCCCCAGCAGGTCCTCGAGGCGCTCGTACGCGGGCAGCAGCTCCTCCGCCGCGCTGGCGAAGCGCTTGCCCAGCGTGGTCGCCTGCGCCGCGACGTTGTGGCTGCGCCCGGCCATGACGAGGGCCTCGTGCTCCACGGCGAGGCGCGCGAGCCGGGCGAGCGTGGCGACAACGCGGTCCCGGACGAGCACGAGGGACTCGCGCACCTGCATCTGCTCGACGTTCTCGGTGAGGTCGCGGCTCGTCATGCCCTTGTGGACGTGCTCGTGCCCGGCCAGCGCCGTGAACTCCTCGATCCGCGCCTTGACGTCGTGCCGCGTCACCCGCTCGCGCTCGCGGATGCTGCCGAGGTCGACCTGCTCGACCACCCGCTCGTACGCCTCCACCACGCCGTCGGGCACCTCGACGCCGAGGTCGCGCTGGGCGCGCAGGACGGCGATCCACAGCCGGCGCTCGAGCACGACCTTCTGCTCGGGCGACCACAGGCGGGCCAGCTCCGCGGAGGCGTACCGCGAGGCGAGGACGTCGGGGATGGCGCTCTGGGCGGCGGGGGTCGGCACGGGCCCATCCTCCCGCAGCCGGCGCACCGGCCGTGCGCGGGCGCGTCCGTCGGCCGGACCAGGTGGCTCCGCGGCGCCCGGCGCGGGCGCGCTGCGTCGCGGGGAGCCCGCTGGGCGTGATGCATCAGGGGCACCCCCAGGCGCCCATCACCCATGAGGGGCACCCTCAGCAGAGTCGAGTCTGCTGAGGGTGCCCCTGAGGCGGGTCCTACGCCTGAGGGTGCCCCTCATGGAGCCGACGTGGCCCTGAGGGTGCCCCTCATGGAGCCGACGCGGCCTGGGGGTGCCCCTCATGGGGCAGGGACGAGCCCGCAGCGCCGGCGGCGTCAGGCGGAGCCCGCCCCCGCCGCCGCGGCGGCGGCCGCGATGTCGGTGCGGTGGTGGCTGCCCGGCAGGTGGACGCGGGCGACGCCGGCGTACGCAGCCTCGCGGGCCGCGGCGAGCGTGGGGCCGGTGGCGGTCACGCTGAGCACCCGTCCGCCAGCGCTGACGACCTCGCCGTCGACGAGCCCGGTGCCGGCGTGCACGACGTAGGCGGGGGGCTCCACGTCGCCGAGCCCCTCGACCACGTCGCCGGTGCGCGGCGCGGCGGGGTAGCCCTCGGCGGCGACGACGACGGTCACCGCGGCCTCGTCGCGCCAGCGCAGCGGCTCCTGGTCGGCGAGCCGCCCGATGGCCGCCGCCCGCAGCAGCTGCCCGAGGGGGCTGCGCAGCCGGGCGAGGACGACCTGGGTCTCCGGGTCGCCGAAGCGGGCGTTGAACTCGACGACCCGCACGCCGCGCGAGGTCAGCGCGAGGCCGGCGTACAGCAGCCCCTGGAACGGCGTGCCGCGGCGCGCCATCTCGTCGACCGTCGGCTGCAGGACCCGCTCGAGCACCTCCTCGACGAGGCCGCGCGGCGCCCACGGCAGCGGCGAGTAGGCGCCCATGCCGCCGGTGTTGGGCCCGCGGTCGCCGTCGAGGGCGCGCTTGGAGTCCTGCGCGGGCTGCAGCGGCAGGACGTACGACCCGTCGGTGACGGCGAAGAGCGACACCTCCGGCCCGTCGAGGAACTCCTCGACGACGACCCGCCCGCCGCAGGCGGCCGCGTGGGCGAGCGCCTCGTCCCGGTCGTCGGTGACGACGACGCCCTTGCCGGCGGCGAGGCCGTCGTCCTTGACGACGTACGGCGCCCCGAACGCGTCGAGCGCCTCGGCGACCTCCTCGGCGGTGTCGCACAGCCGCGACATCGCGGTGGGCACGCCGGCCGCGGCCATGACCTCCTTGGCGAACGCCTTGGAGCCCTCGAGCCGCGCGGCCTCGCGGGAGGGCCCGAAGCAGGCGACACCGCGGGCGCGCACCGCGTCCGCCACGCCGGCGACGAGCGGCGCCTCCGGGCCGACGACGACGAGGTCGGCGCCGAGGTCGACCGCGAGCTGGGCGACCGCCTCGCCGTCGAGCGGGTCGACGTCGCGGGTGTCGGCGACGACGGCGGTGCCCGCGTTGCCGGGCGCGCACACGACGGCGTCGACCTCGGGGTCGGCGGACAGGGCGAGGACGAGGGCGTGCTCGCGCGCGCCCGTACCGATGACGAGGGCCTTCACGGGCGGCCAGCCTAGGGGGCGGGCGGCACCGCTCAGAGCATCGCGTCGACGACGGCGAGCGCCTCGTCGAGGATGCCGAGCCCCTCCTTGGCCTCCGCGTCGCTCACCGTGCACGGCGGGACCACGTGCAGCCGCCCGCCGTTGGTGAAGGGCAGCAGCCCGCGCTCCTTGCAGACCGCGACGAGCGCGCCCATCTCCGCGCTCGACCCGCCGTAGGGCGCGAGGGCCTCGCGGGTGCCGCGGTCGCGGACCAGCTCGAGCGCCCAGAAGACGCCGAGGCCGCGGACCTCGCCGACGACCGGGTGGCGCTCGGCGAGCTCGGCGAGCCCGGGGCCGAGGACCTCCGCGCCGACCCGCGCGGCGTTCTCGACGACGCCCTCGTCGGCCATCGCGGTGATCGTCGCGACCGCGGCGGCGCAGGCGAGGGGGTGGCCGGAGTACGTGAGCCCGCCCGGGTAGGGCCGCTCGTCGAACGTAGCGGCGACGTGGTCGCCGATGAGGACGCCGCCGAGCGGGACGTACCCGCTGTTGACGCCCTTGGCGAAGGTCATGAGGTCCGGGACGACGCCCCAGTGGTCGCGGGCGAACCAGGCACCGGTGCGGCCGAACCCGGCCATGACCTCGTCGAGGACGAGCAGGATGCCGTGGCGGTGGCACAGCTCGCGCACCCCCGCGAGGTAGCCCGGCGGCGGCAGCATGATGCCCGCGGTCCCCGGCACCGTCTCGAGCAGCACCGCGGCGATCGTCGAGGGGCCCTCGAGGGCGACGACCTGCTCCAGGTGCTCCAGCGCGCGGGCCGACTCCTCCTCCTCGGTCGTCGCCCAGAACGGGGAGCGGTAGAGGAACGGCCCCTGCACGTGCACGACGCCGGCGCTCGCGGTGTCGTTCGCCCAGCGCCGGGGGTCGCCGGTGAGGTTGATCGCGGTCTGCGTGCCGCCGTGGTAGCTGCGGTACGTCGTCAGCACCTTCGGGCGGCCGGTGTGCAGGCGCGCCATGCGCACCGCGTGCTCGTTGGCGTCCGCCCCGCCGTTGGTGAAGAACACCTTGCCCAGGCCCTCGGGCGCCCGCTCCACGACGAGCCGGGCGGCCTCGCTGCGCGCGGCGTTCGCGTGCTGCGGGGCGACGGTGCACAGCAGCGCCGCCTGCTCCTGGATCGCCGCGACGACCCGCGGGTGCTGGTGCCCGATGTTGGTGTTGACGAGCTGGGAGGAGAAGTCGAGCAGGCGCCGGCCCTCGCCGTCCCAGAGGTACGACCCCTCGGCGCGCGCCACCACCATCGGCCGGTGGGGGCCCTGCGCGACCCAGGAGTGGAAGACGTGGGCGCGGTCCAGCTCGTACGCGCGCCGGCTGGCCTCGGGGTCGACGTCCGTCATGCGCGACAGCGTAGGCCCGAGGCGGGACGGGTACCGGGGTGCGATGTTCCTCTTCTTCAGCAACCGGCTCGGCTGCGCCGGCTCCCTGCTCCTGTCCCTCGTGCTCACCCTCGTGCTCATCGCGGTGCTGACGGCGCTGTGACCTCGCGCAGCAGGGCCGCCACCGAGCCGGCGTGGGTGTACGGCACGTTGTGCGACCCCGGCAGCGTCGCCGCGCGCCCCCGCGGGGCCAGCGCGGCGAGCTGCTCCAGCCACGGGCGCGGGCAGAACCGGTCGCCCGCCCCGGCGGCCGCCACGAGCGGCACCCCCACCCGCGGCACGAGCTCCTCGGGCCGGTCCGCCATCGCGCTGAGCACCATGGGGACGAGCCGCGCCCGGGCGCGGGCGAGGTCCGGCAGGGCGTACGGCACCTGCGAGGGCGCGTCGCGCGCGTAGGAGCCCGGCACGGCGCGCAGCAGCCCCGGCACGGTGCGGCAGCCCGGCGCGAAGGTCGGCCCGACGAGGACCAGCCCCGCCAGCGGCGCCGGCACCTCGACCGCCGCGCGGAGCGCCGCCTGCGCCCCCGTCGAGTGCCCGGCCAGCAGCACGGGCCCGGGGCGGGACCGCAGCCACTCCGCCACGGTCGCGGCCATCGCCGGCACGGTCGGGGCGCACACCAGCGGCCCGGGGCGCCCGAAGCCCGGCACGTCGAGCACGGTCACCCGCGTCCACGCCGCCAGCAGGGGCACCAGCCGGCGCAGGTAGCCGGGCAGGCCGAGCCCGGGCACCAGCACCACGCCGGGCACCCCGGGCACCGGCTGCCCGGCGACGCGGGCGCGCAGCCCGCGGGGCCCGCTCAGACCAGCGGCCTGAGCTGGACGGTCGCCTCGCGGTCCGGCCCGACGCCCACCGCGGAGATCGGCGCGCCGGACATCTCCTCGACCGCGCGGACGTAGCGCTGGGCCGCCGGCGGGAGGTCCTCGAAGGTGCGCGCGCCGGAGACGTCCTCGCTCCAGCCGTCGAGCAGCTCGTACACCGGCTGCGCGTGGTGGAAGTCCGTCTGCGTCATCGGCATCTCGTCGAAGCGGCGGCCGTCCACCTCGTACGCCACGCAGACCGGCACCTTCTCCCAGCCGGTGAGCACGTCGAGCTTGGTGAGGACGAAGTCGGTGACGCCGTTGATGCGGGCGGCGTAGCGGGCGACGGGGGCGTCGTACCAGCCGCAGCGGCGGGGGCGCCCCGTCGTCGTGCCGAACTCGCCGCCCTTGCGCCGCAGCGCCTCGCCGTCGTCGTCGAAGAGCTCGGTGGGGAACGGGCCCTCGCCGACGCGGGTCGCGTACGCCTTGACGACGGCGATGACCCGGTCGATGCGGGTCGGCGGGATGCCCGAGCCGGTGCAGGCGCCGCCGGCGGTCGGGTTGCTCGACGTGACGAACGGGTACGTCCCGTGGTCGACGTCGAGCAGCGTCGCCTGCCCGCCCTCGAGCAGCACCGTCCGGCCCTCGTCGAGCGCCCGGCCGAGCACGAGCGGGGTGTCGGCGACCATCGGGCGCACGCGGTCGGCGTAGGACAGGAACTCCTCGACGACCTCGTCGACGTCCACCGCGCGGCGGTTGAACACCTTCACGAGCAGCTGGTTCTTCTGCGCGAGGGCGCCCTCGACCTTCTGGTGCAGGATCTTCTCGTCGAAGAGGTCCTGCACGCGGATGCCGACGCGCGACATCTTGTCGGCGTACGTCGGACCGATGCCCCGGCCCGTCGTGCCGATCCGCCGGCTGCCGAGGAAGCGCTCGGTGACCTTGTCGAGGGTCCGGTTGTACGGCGCCACGAGGTGCGCGCCGGCGCTGAGCAGCAGCCTCGAGGTGTCGACGCCGCGGGCCTCGAGGCCCTCGAGCTCCTCGAAGAGGACGCTGAGGTCGACCACCACCCCGTTGCCGATGACCGGGACGACGCCCGGGGTGAGGATGCCGCTCGGCAGCAGGTGCAGCGCGTACTTCTCGCCGCCGACGACCACCGTGTGGCCGGCGTTGTTGCCGCCGTTGTACTTCACGACGTAGTCGACCGCCTCGCCCATGGCGTCGGTCGCCTTGCCCTTGCCCTCGTCGCCCCACTGGGCACCGACGAGCACGATCGCGGGCATGGGCAGTCCTCCGGGGCTCCGGTCTCCGCCCCGGGGCGCCGCGCGACGGGCATGATGCGGGGCGGTCGGGGGCGCTGGCGAGGAGAGGTTAGCGGAGGATGACGACAGGGCGAGCGCCCGACGAGCTGCTGCTCGTGCGCAACGCGGCGGCGGGCACGGCGGACGACGAGGCCGTGGGGGCCGCGCTGGAGGTGCTGCGCGCCCGCGCCGCCGTGGAGGTGGCCACGACCGGGTCGCCCGGGGAGCTCTGCGACCTGCTGCGCGGCCTCGGGGGGCGCACGCTCGTCGTCGCGGGCGGCGACGGGTCGGTGCACGCGGCGGCGACGGCCCTGCGCGACGAGGGCCTGCTGGACCCCGCGCGCGCCGTCGGGCTGCTGCCGCTCGGCACGGGCAACGACCTGGCGCGGTGCCTCGGCGTGCCGCTCGACCCGCGCGCGGCGGCCGCCGTGGTCCTCGACGGGCGGGACCGCGCCCTGGACCTGCTCGAGGACGACGAGCGCGGGCTCGTCGTCAACGTCGTGCACGCGGGCGTGGGCGCCGAGGCGGCGCGGCAGGCGACCGCGTGGAAGGAGCGCGTCGGCGCCGCCGGGTACGCCCTCGGCGCCGCCCTCGCGGGCGCCCGCACCGAGGGGTGGGAGCTCACCGTCGAGGTCGACGGCCGGGTCGTCGCGGACGGCGACCCGGTGCTCATGGTCGCCCTGGGCACCGGCACCACCATCGGCGGCGGCACCCCCCTGCTGCCCGACGCCCGCCCCGACGACGGGCTCGCCGACGTCGTGCTCGTCCGCGCCGTCGGGCCCGTGGCGCGGGCGGCGTACGCCCTGCACCTGCGCCGGGGCGAGCACGTCGACCGCGACGACGTCGACGTGCTGCGCGGGCGGACCGTGCGCGTGGCCGGCGGGTTCCCCGTCAACGCCGACGGCGAGGTGTCGGGGCCGTACGACGAGCGGACCTGGACGGTGCGCCCGCGGGCGTGGGCGCTGCGCGTGCCGGCTCAGCCGTAGCGGCGGGCCAGCTCCTCGCCGAGCAGGCGCCCCGACCCGTACGCCCCCGCCACCCGCGAGGGCGCGTTCCAGCCGTCGCCGCAGAGGCCGACCCCGACGTCGGAGAGGAACCACGGCTCCTCGCGGGCCCGCGCGGGGCGGGCGAGCGACCAGCGGCGCACCTTGACCCACGACGGCTCGCGGCCCACCTCGAGCAGGTCGCACAGCGCGCCGAGCAGGGCGGGCACCGCCGCGTCGGGGTCGTCGAGGTGGTCCGCGGCGAGCGCGGCGGTGGAGTGCGCGACGAGCACGGGCGCGCCGTCGCCCCGGCGCCGGCCGTCGTCGGCGACCCAGTCGAGCACCGGCGAGCCGTTGACGAAGACCCCGTCGACCTCGGTCCAGGAGCGCTCGGACCAGCCGGCGTAGAGCGCGAGGCACGGCTCCCAGTCGGTGGAGGCGGCCGCCTCGACCGCGCCGTCGAGCTCGTCGCTCATGAGGTCGGCGGCCTGCGGGCCGGGCATGGCGAGGACGGCGGCGCGCACCGGCGTGCCGTCGACGCTCGGGCCGGGGCCGACGTCCTCGACCTCGACGCCCTGCTCCACGACGAGCCCGCGCGCGAGGTCGTCGACGAGCGGGCGCAGCCCGGCGGTGCCGGCCCAGCGCAGCGGCCCGGCCTTGGTGCCGGTGAGGGTGCCGCCCTCGGCGACGTGGAAGGTGTCGGTCCAGCGCCGGGCGAGCCCGCGCTCCTCCCAGCCGGCCACGACCGCGGCGAACGCGTCGTCGCCCTCGGGCACGGTGAAGTACGACGCCCCGATGTCGACGACGTGCCCGTCCACCTCCCGGACCGCCATGCGCCCGCCGATCCGCCGCCCGCGGTCGTACACCACCACGGGCAGGCCCGCGGCCTGCAGCGCCTGCGCGCACGCCACGCCGGCGATGCCGCCGCCGACGACGGCGAACGGCCGGTCGCGGTCCCGGGGGTCGCTCACATCCACCGCCGGGCGGGGGCCGTGACCGCCTCGAGGGTCTTCTGCACCGGCGAGCGGCGGCGCCAGCGCTCGAGGTCGATGCGCCGGCTGCGCCGCAGGTCGTCGTCGAGGTCCCGGTCGAGCTGCGCGGTGAACGCGTCGTCGAGCACCACCATCACGACCTCCTCGTCGTGGTCGAGCGAGCGGCGGTTGAAGTTCGACGACCCGATGATGCCCGCGTAGCCGTCGATGGTCATGACCTTGGCGTGCATCATCGACGGCTGGAACAGCCAGACGTCGACCCCCGCGTCGACGAGGGTCGCGTACACCGCCTCGCTGGCCAGCTGGCACGCCCGCTTGTCCGCGTGCGGCCCCGGCAGCAGGAGCTCCACCTGGACGCCACGGGCGGGAGCCTTGCAGAGCGTGTCGAGGAACGAGCGGTCGGGGGCGAAGTACGCCGTCGCGATGCGCAGCCGGTGCTGGGCCGACTCGAGCGCCACGTGGAACGCCGACTGCATGTCGTCCCAGCCCAGGGAGGCCGAGCCCCGCACGACCTGCACCGTGCTCGAGCCGCGCTGCTCCTGCACCGGGAAGCGGTCGCGCTCGTCCCACAGCCCGCGCCCGGCCTCGGCCCAGTCCTGCAGGAACGCCGAGGCGAGGCCGGTGACGGCCGGCCCGACGACCCGTACGTGGGTGTCGCGCCACTCGGTCTCGTCGCGCGCGTCGCCGCACCACTCCTGGGCGATGCCGACGCCGCCGGTGAACGCGACCTCCTCGTCGACGACGAGGACCTTGCGGTGCAGCCGGTGGTTCTGCTTGAACGGCGACTTCACCAGCGGCTTGCGGAACCACTCGACGTGCACGCCGGCGCGGTCCATCGCGTCGACCAGACCGTTGTCGATGAGCCGGCCGCCCAGGGCGTCGATGAGCAGGCGGACCCGTACGCCCGCGCGGGCCCGCTCGGCCATGGCCGCGGCGAACTCGCGGGCGATGTCGCCCTTCCAGTAGACGAAGGTCATGAGGTCGACCGTGGAGCGGGCCCCGCGGATCGCCTCGAGCATCGCCGGGAAGATCCGGTCGCCGTTGCGCAGGATCGTCAGGTCGTTGCCCTCCGTGAAGGGGGTGCCGACCGTCGTCTCCATCCGGCGGCGGAGCACGTCGCAGGGGTCGGGCTCCGTCCGATCGCGCACGTCCGTCACGGGCACAGCCTCACACGAGCCCCCGCCGCGACGCCTCCCGCCCGGCCTGGAAGCGCGTCGTGGCCCCCAGCTCGTGCATGAGCTGCGCGGTGCGGCGGCGCACGGTGCGCAGCGACACCCCCAGCCGGCGGGCCACCGTCTCGTCCTTGGCGCCGAGCGCGAGCAGCTCGAGCAGGGCGCTGTCGCGGGCGTCGGCGGGCCGGCCCTGCACCGGCGTCGGCAGCGGCGAGGCGTGGTGCCACGCCACGTCGAACAGGTCGCGCAGGGTCGCCACGAGCGCGGGCGTGCGCACGAGCAGGTGCCCGTCCGTGCCCGGCGCCGCCGGCATCACCGCCCCCGCGTCGCCGAAGACGAGGAACGAGCGGTCCACCGCCGCCGCGACCCGCGCCGCGCCGCCCCGGCGGGCCTGGCGGCGCAGCCGGTCCAGCTGGGCGTCGTCGTCGAGCACCGCCACCGGGTACACGACCCGCACCGTCCGCCCCGCCAGCAGCCGGCCGAGCAGCTGGCCCACCCGCTCGTCCGCCGCGGCGAGCCAGTCGGGGGCGCAGTGGACCCGTACGGGCCCCGTCGTCGTCGCCGCCAGCTCGGCGAGCGCCCCGAGCGCGCGGTCCGGGTCGAGCGCGGCCAGGGCCTCCTCCGCGCGGGGGCGCCCCTGCCCCGCCGCGTGGTCGAGGAGGAAGTCGCCCACCGTGGAGCGGGCGTCGACGACCTCGCGCAGCCGCCGCTGCAGCCGCGACTCCTCGCGGTCCAGCAGGCGGCCGACCGCGGTCTCCGGGGCCAGCGCGACGTACGACCCCGCCGCCTCCCGCACGAGGCGGGCCGCGAGCAGCGGGTGCGCCGCCCGGTCCACCTCGGCCTCCCCGGCCCAGCCGAGCAGGTCGGCGAGGTCGTGCCGCGAGCTGCCGGGGCGGCGCAGCAGCGCCCGGTAGAGCCGCTCCGCGCGCTCGTCGATGCCCCACGGGGTCAGCAGGCCGTCCATCGGGTGGCAGGTTACGGCCATTGGCGCGTGTCGGCCGTTGTACGCAGCGTGAGAACGGGGCATCCTGACCGGGCACGACCGGGGGGCCGCGGCAGGGGCGGTCCTCCGGTCGTGCCCCCAGCGCCCGGCGCCCAGGGGGTCACTTCCCAGGGGTCACTGGTCGCCGAGGGCCTGCGCGGCCTCCTCGCTGGAGTCGCGCAGGAACTGCGCGCAGCGCTCGGCCTCCTCCTGCTCGCCGATCGCGCCCGCGGCCCGCCCCAGCGCGTGCAGGGCCCGCAGGAACCCCCGGTTCGGCGCGTGCGCCCACGGCACCGGCCCGTGCCCGCGCCACCCCGCCCGGCGCAGCGCGTCCAGCCCGCGGTGGTAGCCGGTGCGGGCGTACGCGTACGACTCCACGACGCGCCCCGCCCCGTACGCCCGGTCCGCCAGCTCCGCCCACGCCAGGCTCGACGCCGGGTGCGCCGCCGCCACCTCCGTCGGGTCGGCCCCGCCCTCCAGCGCCTCCCGCGGCGCCGGGTCGTCGGGGAGGTGGGTGGGCGGGGGGCCGGCGAGGAGGTCCTTGTGCATGCCCCCCATCCTGCCGGGCCTGCCCGTGTCGACCACGCGAGGCACCCGTACGGGTGCCGACCGAGGCTCACGAGCCTGGGCAGGCACCCGTACGCCTAGGTCGGCGAGCCCCGCGCGGGGCCTCAGGAGGCCGCGCGCGGCCACCGCGCGGACCGCGCGAACGCGCCCAGGACGCGCCGGCGCACGTCGTCCGGGCGGTCGAGGTCCGCCCAGACGACCCGGACCACCTCGTAGCCGAGCCCGCGCAGGCGGTCCTCGCGCCGCTTCTCGCGCCAGAGCGCGTCGGCGGGGTCCCCCTCGAGGCCGTACTTCGCGCGGCCGTCGAACTCGACGACCGTCCGCTGCTGCTCGAAGAGCAGGTCGACCCGGCCGACCAGGCCGTCGTGGTCGCGCAGCTCCACCTGGGTGCGGACCGGCGGCAGGCCGGCCCGGGCGAGGAGGAGCCGTACGAGGGACTCCCCGGGCGACTCGGCGCCACCGTCGGCGAGCGCGAGGGCACGACCGGCCGTACGGGAACCGGACCAGCTCGCGCACGCGAGGTGCACGCGCCGGAGCTCCTCGCGGTCGACCCCGCGGTGCAGCACCGCGTCGAGGACGACGAGCGCCTGCGCGAGGGTGCTGCGGCGCGCGATGTCGATCGCCGTCCGTGCCAATGACGTCACGGGCCGCCCGTCGACCTCGACGACCTCGTCCGGCCGCAGGGCCGCGGCGTGGTGGCGCACGCGCGCCTCCGTCCGCGAGGAGCCCAGGTCGGCGCGCGTCACCTCGACGTGGCCGAGGTCGGGGTCGAGCAGGTCGAGGCCGTGCACCACGGCCGCGGACACGTGGCTCACGGCCGCGCGGGCACCGAGGACGAGGAGCACGCCGTCGACGTGCACCCGGTGGGTGGCGCGGGGGTCCCCGCGGGTGCGCCACGCCTCGGCGTAGACGCCGCGCCGCAGGCGGACGAGCACCCCCGCCCGCAGCAGCCGCTGCAGCTCGTCGAGCTCGACGCCGTGGTGCCGCGCCTGCGCGGTCGTGAAGGGGCCGTGCTGGCGGGCGGCGAGGGCGAGCAGTCCGGGGTGCACCGGCGCAGCATGCCGGGGCGCGGCGGCGGGCGACGGCTCCCGTCCACAGGGGCGGGTGCCGGACATGGCGTACGGGTGCCGGCCAAGGCTCGTGGGCCTCGGTCGGCACCCGTACGGGTGCTTCACGTGGTCAACAGGACCAGCCGGGCGTGGTCAGCGCGACCACGCGGGCGTCACTTCGCGATCGCGGTGCCCGTGGAGCGCAGGTTCTCGCAGGCCTCGACGACGCGGGCGGCCATGCCGGCCTCGGCGAGCTTGCCGTAGGTGCGCGGGTCGTACGCCTTCTTGTTGCCGACCTCGCCGTCGATCTTCAGCACGCCGTCGTAGTTCTTGAACATGTGCTCGACGACGGGGCGGGTGAAGGCGTACTGCGTGTCGGTGTCGATGTTCATCTTGACCACGCCGTAGTCGAGGGACTCGCGGATCTCCTCGAGCAGCGAGCCGGAGCCGCCGTGGAAGACGAAGTCGAACGGGCGCTCCTTGCCGGCCTTCTCGCCGGCCGCGTCCTGCAGGTCCTTCAGGACCGAGGGGCGGAGCTTGACGTTGCCCGGCTTGTAGACGCCGTGCACGTTGCCGAAGGTCGCGGCGAGCAGGTAGCGGCCCTTGTCGCCGGTGCCGAGCGCCTCGACGGTGCGGACCGCGTCACCGGCGGTCGTGTAGAGCTTCTCGTTGATCTCGTTCTCGACGCCGTCCTCCTCGCCGCCGACGACGCCGATCTCGACCTCGAGGATGATCTTCGCCTTCGCGCACTCCTCGAGGAGCTGCTCGGCGATCTCGAGGTTCTCGGTGAGCTCGACGGCCGAGCCGTCCCACATGTGCGACTGGAACAGCGGCTCGCGCCCGGCGGCGACCCGCTCCTGCGAGATCGCGAGGAGGGGGCGGACGTAGCCGTCGAGCTTGTCCTTCGGGCAGTGATCGGTGTGCAGCGCGATGTTGACCGAGTACGCCTTCGCGACGTGGTGGGCGTACTCGGCGAGCGCCTCCGCGCCCAGGACCATGTCCTTGACGTTCGACCCGGAGAGGTACTCCGCACCGCCGGTCGAGATCTGCACGATGCCGTCGCTCTCGGCCTCGGCGAAGCCGCGGAGGACCGCGTTGAGCGTCTGCGACGACGTCACGTTGATCGCCGGGTAGGCGAAGGACCCGGCCTTCGCCCGGTCGATCATCTCGGCGTAGACCTCGGGGGTTGCGATGGGCATGTCGGCTGCTCCTGCTGCTGGTCGACGGGGAGCGCGGACGACGGCGGCCGCGACGTGCGCCACATCCTCCCACGGGCGGGGACCGGGCCGGCACCGCGCCGCCACGGCCCCCGACGGGCCCGCGGGGGTGCGCGGGCTCAGCGCCGTCGTCTGCTGAGGAAGGTCTGCACGACCACCACGACGATGAGGAACGCGCCGCTCACCACGGACTGGTACGACGAGCCCAGGCTGCCGATCTGGTTGATGACGTTCTGGATCACGCCGAGGAGCAGGACGCCGCACAGCGTGCCGCCCGTCGTCCCCGCGCCGCCGGTGAGCAGCGTGCCGCCGATGACGACCGCGGCGATGGCGTCGAGCTCGAGGCCCACGCCGACCGTCGGCACGCCGGACGAGGACCGCGCCGCGAGCATCGCGCCGGCGAACCCCGCGAGGGTGCCCGACAGGACGTACGCGAGGAGCTTGGCGCGCTGCACGCGCATCCCCATGAGCGTCGCGGCGTCCTCGTTGCTGCCGACCGCGAGCACCGTCTGCCCGAACGCCGTGCGCTGCAGCAGCAGCGCGCCCAGGGCGAACAGGCCCAGCGCGACGTACACGGGGTAGGCGATGCCGAAGAGCTCGCCCTGCCCCAGCCGGCTGAACGACGAGCCCTGCGGCACGAGGAAGACCTCGGCCCCGGAGTCGGTGATGGTCAGGGTGAGCCCGCGGGCGAACAGCAGCGTCGCGAGGGTCACGATGAACGGCGCCATGCCGCCGCGGGCGATGAGCAGGCCGTTGACGAGCCCGATCCCGCCGCAGACCACGAGGGGCACGAGCAGCGCGGCCCACGTGCCGTGCTGCGAGCCCCAGGCGGCCAGCACGCCGCCCAGCGCGTAGACCGAGCCCACCGACAGGTCGATGCCGCCGGTGATGATGACGAACGTCATGCCGAGCGCGATGACCGCCAGGAACGCCGACTGGATCGCGATGTTGCTGAGGTTCGCGCCGGTGGCGAAGGTGTCGAAGGCGAAGGACGCGACGAGCACGACGAGCACGAGCACCGCGAGGGCACCGCGCTCCTGCGCCGCGCGGGCCGCGCGCTCCCAGCGCGACTCCTGCACGCCGCCGTCGGTGATCGGCGCGCCCGGCGCGAGGCTGCTGCCCGCCGGGGTGCCGGTGGCGCTGCTCACTGGCCCGTCCCCCGTCCGCGCTGCACGTAGACGGCCGCCACGATGATGGCCGCCTGGATCATCTGCGCCGCCGAGTCCGGCACGTCCTGCGTGATGAGCGTGACCCGGATGAGGTGCATGAGCAGGGCTCCCGCGACCGTGCCGAGGATGCGCACCCTCCCGCCGCTGAGCGGGGTCCCGCCGACGACGACCGCCGTGATGGCGCTCAGCTCGATGAGGTTGCCGATCGTCGACGGGTCGCTGGCCTCCAGGCGCGCCGTGGCGATGAGGCCGGCGACGCAGGCGAGCAGCGCCGAGATGACGTAGACGACGATGAGCACGCGGCGCACCGGCAGGCCCGCGAGGTCGCTGGCCGTGCGGTTGCCGCCGATCGCCACGAGCTGGCGGCCGAAGGTCGTGCGCCGCACGAGGAACGCGACGAGCAGGGTGAGCACGAGGGCGACCAGGACGACGTACGGCACCCCCAGCAGCTCGTCCGAGCCCAGCGCCAGCAGCGCCTCGTTCTCGATGTCCTTGGACTGCCCGCCGGCGAAGACCAGCGCGAGGCCGCGCCCGCCGACGAGCAGGGCCAGGGTCGCCACGATGGGTTGGACCCCGATGACGGCCACCAGCCAGCCGTTGACCACGCCCACGCAGGCGGCGACCGCGAGGGCCGCGAGGACGGCCGGCAGGGCGCCGTACCCGAGGTAGAGCGGCACGACCGCGGCGGTCAGCGCCATGACCGAGCCGACCGACAGGTCGATGCCCTCGGTGCCGATGACCAGCGCGAGCCCCAGCGCGATGATGAGCACCGGGACGACCTGGATCGCCTGCGTGCGCAGGCTCGCGACGGTGAGGAAGTTCGGCGTGATGACCGCGTTTACGACGACGACCGCGGCGAGCGCGACGTAGACGCCGTTCTCCTGCAGCCAGGCGAGCGTCCGTGCCCGCTGCGGCGAGGGCGCCGGCGGCGCCAGCGTGTCAGTCATCCGCCCGCCCCGGCGCGGCGGCGGCGAGCATGCCCATGAGTCGATCCTCCGTGACCTCGTCGCCCTCGAGCGCGCCCACGACCCCGCCGTCCTTGAGGACGACGACCCGGTCCGAGCCCTCGAGCAGCTCCTCCATCTCGCTGGAGATCAGCACCACGCCGATCCCCTCCCGCGCGAGCTCCTCCACCAGGGCCTGCACCTCGGCCTTGGCGCCGACGTCGATGCCGCGGGTGGGCTCGTCGAGCAGCAGGACCTTGGGGCCGGTGGCGAGCCAGCGGGCGATGAGCACCTTCTGCTGGTTGCCGCCGCTGAGCTCGGACACGCGCTGGTCCGGGCTCGACGCCTTGATCCGCAGGCGCTCCATGAACGTGCGCACGACCGCGTCCTGCTTCGCTCGCGAGACCAGCCCGCGCCGCGACAGCTGCGGCAGCGCGGCCAGGACGATGTTCTCCCGCACCGAGAGGTTCGGGATGATGCCCTCGACCTTGCGGTCCTCCGACAGCAGCGCGACGCCGGCGCGCAGCGCCGCGCCGGTGCTGCGCCGGCGCAGCGGGGCGCCGTCGACCACGACCTCGCCGCTGTCGAGCGGGAACGCACCGGCAACCGCTTTCGCCGTCTCGCTGCGCCCCGCGCCCAGCAGCCCGCCGAGGCCGACCACCTCGCCGGGTCGCACCTCGAAGGACACCCCGTGCAGCGCGTGCCGGCTGCGCAGCCCGTCGACGCGCAGCACCGGCTCCCCGCCCTGCGCCGCCGCGTGCCCGCCGAAGCTCGTCGCGCCCTCGCGGCGCACGTCGGAGCTGTCGCGCCCCAGCATGAGCGAGACGAGCTCGAGGCGCGGCAGCGGGGCGAGGTCGCCGGTGTGGACCACCCGCCCGTCGCGCATGACCGTCACGCGGTCGCAGATGCGGTAGAGCTCGTCCATCTTGTGGCTCACGTAGAGGATCGCCACGCCGCGCTCGTGCAGCATCCGGATGACCCGGAACAGCACCTCGACCTCGCGCGGCTCCAGCGAGCTCGTGGGCTCGTCCATGATGACGACCTTGGCGTCGACGGACACCGCGCGCGCGAGGGCGACCATCTGCTGCAGCCCCAGGCCCAGCGAGCGCAGCGGGCGCGTGACGTCCAGCTCGATGCCGTACTCGGCGAGCAGCGTGCGCGCTTCGCGGTTCATCCGCGCGAAGTCGATGAGGCCGAACCGGCGCGGCTCGCGCCCGTAGAAGATGTTGCGCGCCACGCTCTGCAGCGCGATGAGGTTGACCTCCTGGTAGATGGTGCTGATCCCCGCCTCCTGCGCCGCCGCGGGGCGGGCGAAGCGGACCGGGCGGCCCTCGTACCGGAGCTCGCCGCCGTCGGGCTGGTAGACGCCCGTCAGCACCTTGATGAGGGTCGACTTGCCGGCGCCGTTCTCGCCGACCAGCGCGTGCACCTCGCCCGGGCGCAGCGCGAACGCCACCCGGTCCAGCGCGGTGGTGCCGCCGAAGCGCTTCACCGCGTCCACGACCTCGAGCACCGGGGCGGCCCCGGCCCCGGGCCGGGCGCCGTCCTGCACGCCGTCCTGCACGTCTGCTCCGTCCTCGCGTCGGCGCGCGCCGCCCTCCCTGGCGGGCGCGACTGCCTGGCCGTCCTGCGACCGCGCGGGCGCCCCTGCCGCGTACGGCCGGGGCGCCCGCGGGCTGCGTCAGTACGCGTTCGCGACGTCCTGCTCGGCGTTCTCCGGGGTGTACTCGTCGTCGGCGATGATGACGTCCTCGGGGATGGCCTGGCCGTCGTAGAAGCTCTGCGCGGTCTGGAAGGCCAGCGGGCCGAAGCGCGGGTTGGACTCGATGACGGCGTTGATCTCGCCGTCGACGACCGCCTCGACGGCGTTGCGCGTGCCGTCGATCGACACGACCTTGACGTCCTCGCCCGGGGTCTTGCCGGCCGCCTTGAGGGCGACGATCGCCCCGAGCGCCATCTCGTCGTTCTGCGCGTAGACCGCGTCGATGTCGGGGTTGGCCTGGATGAGCTGCTCCATGACCTGCTGGCCCTTGTCGCGGGCGAACTCGCCGGTCTGCTGCGCGACGATCTCGATGCCCGGCGCCTCGGCCTCGATCTGCTCGACGAAGCCGGTGGTGCGGTCGGTCGTGACGTTGTTGCCGGACGAGCCGAGCAGGATCGCCAGCTGCGCCTCGCCGCCCGTCGCCTCGATCATCGCGTCGGCGGCGCGCCGGCCCTGCTCGACGAAGTCCGAGCCGAGGAACGCGAGGTAGTCCTCGCACGCCGTCGCGTTGATCTTGCGGTCGATGGTGAGGACCGGGACGTTCTTCGCCCGGGCCGCCGCGAGCGCCGGCTCGAGGCCGTCGGAGTTCAGCGGCGCCACGATGAGGAACTGCGCGCCCTGGGCGAGCATGTCCTGGATGTCGGCGATCTGCTTCGACAGCTGCGAGTTGGCGTTGGTGACGAGCAGCTGCTTGACGCCCAGCCGCTCGGCCTCGTCGCGGATCGACTGCGTCTCGGCGATGCGGAAGGGGTTGGCCTCGCGCTCGGACTGCGAGAAGCCGACGACGGCGTCCGTGAGGTCGAGCGGCTCGGCGCCGTAGTCCTCGAGCGTGCAGCCCTCGCCCGCGGGGGCGGTCGGGGTGACGACCTC
The DNA here is from genome assembly GCF_003594885.1 of Vallicoccus soli. NCBI lineage: Bacteria > Bacillati > Actinomycetota > Actinomycetes > Motilibacterales > Vallicoccaceae > Vallicoccus > Vallicoccus soli. Next base: position 206,398 of record NZ_QZEZ01000007.1, on the reverse strand, counting down.
CTGCGCCGCGCCGGTGGGCGCGGGGCCGGCGCTCGACGTGCCCGAGCCGTCGTCCTCGGAGGAGGTGCAGGCGGTCAGGGTGAGCGCGAGGGCGGCGGCCGCCGCGAGCGCGGCCGAGCCGGCCCGGCGGGGGTGGGTGGACCTCATCGTCGACGTACCTCCAGGTGCTGCCGCGGCGGCGCGGCGGGGTCTGCGTGGCCGGCCGGGACGTGTGACCGGGGCAACAGGCCCATCTGAGCGTGAGCGATCAGAGTTGTCAAGCGTTCGAAACCGAACCGGTACCGCTCGATCAGACCGGGGTGGTCGGGTCAGGCGCCGGGGGCCTCGGCGGCGACCGTGCCGGGCGGTGCCCCCGCGCCGTCGCCCGCGGGCACGTGCGCCACGTGCACGGCGACCCCGCGCCGCCGGAAGCCCTCGAGCAGGTGCTCCGGGGTGCGCGCGTCGGTGACGAGGTGCGTGATCGCCTCGACCGGCACGGTCTGCACCATCGTCTCGACGCCGACCTTGGTGTGGTCCGCGAGGACGACGACCTGCTCGGCGGCCGAGACCATCGCCCGGTCCACGCCCGCGACGTGCAGGTTCGGGGTGGAGAGCCCGCGCTCGGGCGAGAGGCCGTTGCCGGAGAGGAAGAGGCGCCGGGTGCGCATGCTCGCCAGCGTCTGCTCCGCCCCGCTCCCGACCAGCGCGTAGATCGACCCGCGGACGGTGCCGCCGGAGACGACGACGTCCACGCCGCGCGCCGAGGCGAGCGCGTACGCCACGAGCAGGGAGTTCGTCATCACCGTGAGGTCGCTGCGGCGGATGAGGTGCTTGGCCAGGGCGTGCGTCGTGGTGCCCGCGCCGACGGAGATCGCGTCGCCGTCGCTGACGAGCTCGGCGGCGACCGCCCCGATCGCGGCCTTCTCGGCGGACGCGAGGCCGGCCTTGTCGGCGTACGTCGCCTCGTGGCTCAGCCCGCCGACCACCACGGCGCCGCCGTGCCGGCGCCCGAGCAGCCCCTGGGCCTCGAGGAGGGAGAGGTCGCGGCGCACGGTGACCTCGGACGTGCCGACCGTCCGGGCGAGCTCCTTGACCGACACCGCGCCGTTGGCGGCGATGTGGTCGAGGATGATCTGCCGGCGTTCATCCGCGAACATGTCCGGAAGCGTAGACGGCATGGCAAGCCCCCGGGGCGCCGTCGGTGACGGCGCCCCGGGGGTCGCGGGCGGGCCTGCGGGCGGGCCCTGCGCTCAGGCGCTGCGGGTCACGCCTCACCCATGACGAGGCCCTCGATCGTGTGCTTCTGCGTGATCGGGGTCAGCTCGTCGACGACCGGGCAGACGAGGTGGTCGCGCACCCGCTGCGGCAGGGACTCGTAGTAGCCGCGGGTGACGGCCATGTCGTGGTGCTCGGCGTTGCCGGCGCCGGGGGCGTCGATGCCCAGGACCAGCACCGGGCGCGACTTCTGCGACTCGTTCTTCGTGCCGCGGTGGATGGTCAGGGCCGAGCGGGCCGAGATGTCGCCCATCTGCGGGTACTTGCGCACCGCGCGCTCCTCGTAGCGGGCGTAGTGCGACTTGGGCGGGAACATCCCGTGGTTGAACTCGTCCGACCAGTCCCACTGCGTGCCCGGGGCGATCTCGAACGGGCCCATGTCCTCCTCGGTGTCCACCGCCGTGAGGTTGAAGGCCAGCGAGGTCAGCCGCCCGGTCGTGCGGGTCTCCTCGGGCATGGGGAAGTCGCGGTGCCACGGCTGGTTCATCGCCCCGGCGAACGGGATGTCGAACCCGACCTCGACGATCTGGTAGTCCGGGCCGAGCACCGACTCGCACACGGTGCGCACCCACGGGTGGTCGACGAGGTCGACGAAGCCGCGCAGCTGCTCGGGGTGGATCTCGACGTACCACCGGTTGGGGCCGCGGCCCACGGCGCCGCCCTCGCGGGAGCGGGCCTCCTGGAACGCCGCCTCGATGTCCTCGCCCATGCGGGCCGCCCACTCGCGGGTGAACGCGCCCTTCTTGGCGGTGATGCCGTCGGTGTAGAGCGCCTCGACGATGCCCCGCACCTCCTCGTCCGCACCCTCGGGCACGGGGATGCGGTCGGTCTGGCGGACGTCGGTGAGCGTCATCGGTCCTCCTGGTCGCGGGTGGTCGCGGGGCCGCCGCTGAGGTGGGGGTGCGGCGTGCGGCGCCGGGTCGAGGGGCGCCGGGCGGGCGTCGTCCCGCCGTCGACACCTACGTTGCCACGTGGCAATGCCACGTGGCAAGGGGTAGCGCCGGATCGGCTGGCACGATGGCGGGGCGCGGCCGTCCGCCACCTGCGCATGATCACCGCGGGGTGGGGGCGGCGGCGGGCGCACCGGCGGGGCGGGCCGCGGCAGGGACGCTGCGTCGGAGACGCAGCGGTATGGACGGCGTACGGACGAGGAGGCGGGACCGGCGGTGGGACCGAGCATGCGCGACGTCGCGGCCCTGGCCGGGGTGTCCCCGCGCACCGTCTCCAACGTCGTCAACGGCGCGGCGCACGTGGCGCCGGGCACGCGGGCCCGCGTCGAGGAGGCGCTGCGGACGCTGCGCTACCGCCCGAACGCCGCGGCCCGCAGCCTGCGCCGCGGGCGCTCCGGCCTCGTCGCCCTCGTCGTGCCGGAGGTCGGGTCGCCGTACTTCGGCGAGGTCGCCGCGCGCCTGGCCGACGTGGCCGAGCGGCGGCAGTGGACCCTGCTCATCGAGCAGACCGGCGGCGACCCGGCCCGCGAGCGGCGGCTGCTCGACGGGGTGCGCGCCCAGCTCGTCGACGGCGTCGTCTTCAGCCCCTGGTCCCTGGGCCCCGACGAGATCGCCGCCCGGCGCGACACGGCGCCCATGGTCCTGCTCGGCGAGCGCGGGCCCGAGGGGGTGGCGGACCACGTGGTCATCGACAACGTCGCCGCCGCGCGCGACGCGACGGCGCACCTGCTCGCGCTGGGCCGGCGCCGGGTCGCCATGCTCGGCGCCGCCTCGGGGGTCGGGGAGGACACCGCCCGGCTGCGCCGCGAGGGCTACCGGCAGGCGCTCGCGGCGGCCGGCCTCGCACCCGACCCCGCGCTCGAGGTGCCGGTCGGCGCGCTGCACCGGGCCGACGGGGCCCGCGCGCTCGAGGCGCTGCTCGACGCCGGCACCGAGGTCGACGCGCTCTTCTGCTCCACCGACGAGCTGGCCCTCGGCGCGCTGCGCGTCGCCCTGCGCCGCGGGCTGCGGGTGCCGGACGACCTGGCCCTCGTGGGGGTCGACGACATCGAGGACGGGCGCTACGCGACGCCGTCGCTCAGCACCGTCGCGCCGGACAAGGAGGCCGTGGCCGAGGAGGCCGCGCGGTGCCTGGCCGAGCGGATGGACGGCGCGGCGGGCGAGCCCCGTACGGTCCTGGCCGGGCACCGGCTCGTCCCCCGCGAGACGACCGGCGCCGCCCGGGCACCCGCCTGAGGGTGCCCCTCAGCCGCCGCCCGGCGGCTGCAGCAGGTCCGCGGTCTTGCGCGCGGCGATGAGCACGGCGTCCCAGACCGGGGAGAACGGCGGGGCGTACGAGAGGTCCATCCCCGTCATCTCGTCGACCGTCATCCGGTTCCACAGCGCGGTGGCGAAGACGTCGATGCGCTTGGCCGAGCCCTCGAAGCCGACGACCTGCGCCCCGAGCAGGCGCCCGCTGCCGACCTCGGCGAGCACCTTGACGTGCAGCGAGCGCGCGGCGGGCATGTAGCCGGCGGTGGTCGTGGACTCGATGCGGCCCACGACGTAGCGGAACCCGGCGGCGCGCGCGTCGCGCTCGGTGAGCCCGGTGCGGCCGATCTCCAGCCCGCAGACCTTGCTGATGGCGGTGCGCACGACGCCGGGGAAGGTGGCGTACCCGCCGCCCAGGTTGGTGCCGGCGACGCGGCCCTGCTTGTTGGCGTGCGTGCCGAGCGGCACGTGCAGCCAGGACTGCGACACCCGGTCGAACACCTCGACGCAGTCCCCGGCGGCCCACACGCCCTCGTGGCCGGGGACGGCCATCCGCAGGTCGGTGCGCACGCCGCCCGCGTCGCCCAGCGGCAGGCCGGCCTCGCGGGCGAGCCCGGTGGCCGGGCGCACGCCCAGGCCGAGGACGACGACGTCGGCCGGGAGCGTGCCGTCCTCGGTGACGACGGCCCGCACCGCCCCGTCCGCCCCGGTCTCCACCCCGAGCAGCCCCGTGCCGGTGCGCACGTCGATGCCGAGGCACTCCATCTCGCGGTGGACCATCGCGCCCATGTCGGGGTCGAGCGTCGTCATCGGCTCCGGCGCCTTGTCGACCACCGTCACCCGCAGCCCGTGCCGGACCAGCGCCTCGGCCATCTCGACCCCGATGTAGCCGGCGCCGACGACGACGCCGCGCGCCCCGTCCGGCAGCCCGGCGAGGTGGTCGATGACCGCCTGCCCGTCGTCGAGCACCTGCACGCCGAACACGCCGGCCGCGTCGATCCCCGGCACCGGCGGGCGCACCGGCACCGCGCCGGTCGCGTGCAGGAGGTGGTCGTAGCCGAACCGCAGGTCGGTCCCCGCGTCGAGGTCGCGGGCGTGCACGACGCCGGCGGCGAGGTCGAGGCCGACCGCCTCCGTGCGCAGGCGCAGGTCGAGCCCGCGGCGGCGGTGCTCCTCCGGCGAGCGGGCGACGAGCGCGTCCGGCCCGTCCACCTCGCCGCCGACCCAGTACGGGATCCCGCACGCGGAGTAGGAGGTGTGCCGGCCGCGGTCGAGGACCACGACCTCCAGGTCGTCGCCGCGCAGCCGCTTGGCCTGGGCGGCCGCGCTCATGCCCGCCGCGTCGCCGCCGATGACCACGAGCCGCTCCGCCACGGGGCCACCCTAGGCGCGCCGCGCTCCCCCGGCCCTCCCCAGCCCGTCCACAGGTCCGACCCCCTGCGTCCACAAGGCTGGGGACAGTGCTGTGGACGGCGCTCAGCCCGGCGGCGGTCCCGCGTGCGCCCGGACCCACGCGTGCATGGCGATGCCCGCCGCCACGCCCGCGTTGAGCGAGCGGGTGGAGCCGTACTGGGCGATGGAGACCACGAGCGCGGCGGCCTCCCGGGCCGCCGGCGACAGCCCGGGCCCCTCCTGCCCGAAGAGCAGGAGGCAGCGCCGCGGCAGCGCGACGGTCTCGAGCGGGACGCTGCCGGGCAGGTTGTCCACGCCGACGACCGGCAGGTCGCGCCCGCGGCAGAAGCTCAGCAGGTCGTCCACCGTCGCGTGGTGGCGCAGGTGCTGGTAGCGGTCGGTGACCATCGCCCCGCGGCGGTTCCAGCGCCGCCGCCCGACGACGTGCACCTCCTCGGCGAGGAAGGCGTTGGCGGTGCGGACCACGGTCCCGATGTTGAGGTCGTGCGCCCAGTTCTCGATCGCCACGTGGAACGGGTGCCGGCGCCGGTCGAGGTCCGCGACGACGGCCTCGACCCGCCAGTAGCGGTAGCGGTCGACGACGTTGCGCCGGTCGCCGTGCGCGAGGAGCTCGGGGTCGTACCGCGGGTCCTCGGGCCACGGCCCCTGCCACGGCCCGACCCCCACCGGCTCGCCGGGACCGGTGTGACCATCGGGTGACGTCTCGTCGCGCACCGACGCACCCTAGGGGCGGGCCGGTAGCCTCGGCGGGTGCCGACCACCCTCGCCCTGGGCCCGAGCTGGCTCGACCCCGAGCAGCTGATCACCACCGGCAGCCTGCTCGGCGTCCTGCTCATCGTCTTCGCCGAGTCCGGCCTGCTCGTGGGGTTCTTCCTGCCCGGCGACTCGCTGCTCTTCACCCTGGGCCTGCTCATCGCCGGCGGGACGGTCGACGTGCCGCTGTGGCTCGCGCTGGTCCTCGTCCCGGTGGCGGCGATCGTGGGCGACCAGGTCGGCTACGCGATCGGGCGCAAGGCCGGCCCCGCGGTGTTCCGCCGGCCCGACTCGCGGTTCTTCAAGCAGGAGCACGTCGACAAGGCGTACTCCTTCTTCGACCGCTACGGCGGGCGCACCATCGTCCTCGCCCGGTTCGTGCCGATCGTGCGCACGTTCGCGCCGGTCGTCGCCGGGGTGGGGCGGATGCGCTACCGGACCTTCGTCGCGTACAACGTGCTCGGCGGCGTGCTGTGGGGCGCCGGCGTCACGGCGCTGGGCTACTGGCTCGGGCAGATCGCGTTCGTGCGCGAGCACATCGAGGCGATCCTCATCGGGATCGTGCTCGTCTCGGTCGTGCCCGTCGCCGTCGAGCTGCTGCGGGCGCGCTCGCGCAGCCGCGACGAGCGCTACGACGAGGAGCACGAGCGGGCCCGCGTCCACGAGGAGGACATCGCCTGATGGGCAGCACCACGGACGGCACCGCCCGGGAGCGGCTGCTCGAGGGCATCCGGACGAAGGCGGTCGTGCACGGGCGGGTCGTCCTGTCCTCCGGCAAGGAGGCCGACTACTACGTCGACCTGCGCCGGGTGACGCTCGACGGCGAGACCGCGCCGCTCGTCGGCGAGGTGCTGCTCGACCTCACGGCCGACCTCGGGTACGACGCCGTCGGCGGCCTCACCCTCGGCGCCGACCCCGTCGGCACCGCGATGCTGCACGCGGCCGCAGCGCGCGGGCAGCGGCTCGACGCCTTCGTGGTGCGCAAGGCCGAGAAGGCGCACGGGCTGCAGCGGCGCATCGAGGGCCCCGACGTCGCCGGGCGCCGCGTGCTCGCCGTCGAGGACACCTCCACCACCGGCGGCTCCGTCCTCACCGCCGTCGAGGCGCTCGAGGAGGCGGGGGCCACCGTCGTCGGCGTCGCCGTCGTCGTCGAGCGGGGCGCGCGCCCGGCCGTCGAGGCGCGGGGGCTGGAGTACCGCGCGGCCTACGAGCTCGACGAGCTCGGGCTGGGCTGAGCGGCGCTCCCCGAGCGCCCGGCACCGCCCGCCGGCCGGCGCACCCGACCGGTGACCCGGGCGGTGAGGGCCCTGCGCAGCAGCGGTCGCGGCGTCGCCTGCAGCAGCGTCGCCGCGACCTTGTAGCGCAGCGTCGGCACGCTCACGACCCTGCCGCGGGCCGCGTCCGCCAGCCCGCCCGCGGCCACGTCCTCCGCGCGCAGCCACAGGAACGGCGGGCCCGAGCGCCGTACGCCCATCCGGTCGTGGAACTCGGTCACCACGTAGCCCGGGCACAGCGCGGTCGCCGTCACCCCCGACCCGCGCAGCTCCGCGGCCAGGCCCTCGGTGAACGTCGTGACCCAGGCCTTGGAGGCGCCGTACGTGCCGAAGGGCAGCCAGCCCGCCACGCTCGACACGTTGAGGACCGTCCCGCGGCGGCGCGCCCGCATGTCGGGCACGGCGGCGCCGGACAGCCGCAGCACGGCGCGCACGTTGAGGTCGAGCAGGCGCTCGTGGTCGCGCAGGTCGCCCTCGACGAAGCCCTCGCGCACCCCGAGCCCGGCGTTGTTGACGAGCAGGTCCACCGGCTCGCCGGCGTCGCGCAGCCGGGACTCGACCGCCGCGAGCCCGTCCGGGTCGACGAGGTCGGCGGGGAGCACCTCGACCGCGACGGCGTGCCGGGACCGCAGGTCCGCGGCCAGCGCGTCGAGGCGCCCGCGGTCGCGGGCCACGAGCACCAGGCCCGTCCCCTGCGCGGCGAGCTGGCGGGCGAGCTCGGCGCCGAGGCCGGCGCTGGCCCCGGTGACGAGGGCGGTGCGGTAGGTCTGCGGCATGGCCCGACGCTACGCGGGCGCCCGCTCAGCGGCGCGCGGAGCGCCCGCGCGCCACGAGCGCGACCGCGAGCCCGACGACGCCGAGCGCCGCCGCCGCGGGGAGCGCCCCGCCGGCCCGCAGCAGCGGGACGACCAGCGCGGGGCGCACGACGAGCCGCGGGTCGCCGACCACCACCGAGACGCCCCGGCCGAGCGCGCCCCGGCGCGCCTCGGGCAGCACCGCCGCGAGCACGCGGCCGCGGTGGCGCAGCTCCCCCGCGGCGCCCGGGGGCACGAGGGCGGGCAGCGGCGAGCCGCGGCGGCCGCCGGGCCCCAGCGCCCGCAGGAGCACCGCGGGGTCGGCGACCTCGACGACCACCCGGCCGTCCTGCGAGGTCACCGTGCCCGCGGTGGCCCCGTCCGCACCGGCGTCGACCTCGAGCACGAGGTCCGCGTCGACGTGCAGGCGGACGGGGCCGAGCGGGTGGTCAGGCACCGCCGCCGGCCGCGCCCGCGGAGTCGCGGTCGGTGGTCGTGATGCGCAGCGTGCCGTTGAGCTTCCACGTCGCCCGCGGCGCGTCCGGCCCGGTCTCGCGCGGCACCTCGACGGTCATGTCGACGAACGTGTAGTCGATCGCGGCCTGCTTGCCGGTCAGGTACGACCACATCTCCCGGCCGAGGTCGGCGAACGAGGTGGTCGAGGCGTCGGTCGTGCTGGTGGTCATGCGTCCTCCGCGGTGGCCAGGTGTGCGGTGCGTGGGCCCAGCGTGGTGGGGACCGGACGGTCCCGCACCTCGACAGCGCGCGCCGCGGCCGCGGCCGGTCGCGGCGGGTGGCAGGGTGGGCCGGTACCGGGACCGGCTCGGGGAGGGGGCGACGTGGACCGTCGTGCGCTGGTCGGGGGCCTCGGGCTCGCCGCGGTCATCGGCACCACCCAGGGGGTCCGCGCCGCGGCCGACCTGGGGCGGGGCCCCGCCTGGTACGCCGCCGTGCTGGTCGGCGCCCTCGTCGGGCTGGTCGTCGCGCTCGTCGCGGGCCGGGTGCTGCGCGTGCCCGACCCCGGCCTGCCGTCCTGGCGCGCCCTCGCGGCCGGGGCCGTCGTGCTCGTGCTCGTCTGGTGGCCGCTGGCGCGGCTCGACCTGCAGCGCTGGGCGTGGGCCGGGACCCTGCTCGCCCTCGCCGCCGTCGTCGTCACCGACACGGCCGTGCGGCGGCGCGCCGGGCGCGCTCCGGCCTGACGGAGCGGGCGTACCGCTGAGGGGCACCCCCAGGCGCACAGCACCGCTGAGGGGCACCCTCAGGCGCGACCCCATGAGGGGCACCCTCAGGGGACCGACCTAGGCGTACGGGTGCCGACCGAGGCTCGTCGGCCTGGGCCGGCACCCGTACGGGGGCTCCACGTGGTCAACCGGGGCGGACGACCTGCGGCCCGGCGTCAGGCCGGCAGCGCCGCGGGCTCGGCGCGCCGCACGACGAGCCCGTCGCGGGCCTCGTCGACGTCCACCGCGACGGTGTCGCCGTCGCGGACCTCGCCGGCGAGCAGGGCGCGGGCGAGCTGGTCCCCGACCGCGGACTGCACGAGCCGGCGGAGGGGGCGGGCGCCGTACACCGGGTCGAAGCCGGTGATGGCCAGCCACTCCTTGGCGCCGTCGCTCACCGCGAGGGCGATGCGCCGGTCGGCGAGGCGGGCGGCGAGCCGGTCCACCTGCAGGTCGACGATCCGGGTGAGCTCCTCGGTGCCGAGGGCGTCGAAGACCACGACGTCGTCGAGCCGGTTCACGAACTCCGGCTTGAACGTCGAGCGCACCACGCCCATGACCGCCTCGCGGCGGCGCTCGCGGTCCATCGACGGGTCGGTGAGGTAGACCGAGCCGAGGTTCGACGTCAGCACGAGGATGGTGTTGCGGAAGTCGACCGTGCGGCCCTGGCCGTCGGTGAGCCTGCCGTCGTCGAGGACCTGCAGCAGCACGTCGAACACCTCGGGGTGCGCCTTCTCGACCTCGTCGAGCAGGACGACCGTGTACGGCCGGCGCCGCACCGCCTCGGTGAGCTGGCCGCCCTCCTCGTAGCCGACGTAGCCGGGGGGCGCGCCGACGAGGCGGGAGACGGAGTGCTTCTCGCCGTACTCGCTCATGTCGATGCGGACCATGGCGTGCTCGTCGTCGAAGAGGAAGTCCGCCAGCGCCTTCGCCAGCTCCGTCTTGCCCACGCCGGTCGGGCCGAGGAACAGGAACGAGCCGGTGGGGCGGTCGGGGTCGGCCACGCCGGCGCGCGCGCGGCGCACCGCGTCGGACACGGCGACGACCGCCTCGCGCTGGCCGATGAGCCGCCTGCCGAGCTCCTCCTCCATGCGCAGCAGCTTGGAGGTCTCGCCCTCGAGCAGCCGGCCGGCGGGGATGCCCGTCCAGGCGCTCACGACGTCGGCGACGTCGTCCGGCCCGACCTCCTCCTTGACCATGGTGGCGCGCTGGTTGGTCTCGGCCGTGACCTCCTCGAGCTCGCGCTCGAGCGCCGGGATCTCGGCGTAGAGCACCCGCGAGGCCTGCTCGAAGTCGCCGTCGCGCTGGGCGCGCTCGGCGACGACGCGCAGCTCGTCGATGCGCATCTTGAGGTCGCCGACCCGGTCCAGGCCGGCCTTCTCCTGCTCCCAGCGGGCCCGGAGCGCGCGCAGCTGCTCCTCCTTGTCGGCCCGGTCGGCCTGCAGGGAGGCGAGGCGCTCGCGGCTGGCCCGGTCGTCCTCGTTCTCCAGCGCCAGCTCCTCCATGCGCAGCCGGTCGACGGCGCGCTGGAGCTCGTCGACCTCGACGGGCGAGGAGTCGATCTCCATGCGCAGCCGGGACGCGGCCTCGTCGACGAGGTCGATGGCCTTGTCCGGCAGGAAGCGCGAGGTGATGTAGCGGTCGGACAGGGTCGCGGCCGCGACGAGGGCGGAGTCGGCGATGGCCACCTTGTGGTGCGCCTCGTACTTCTCCTTGATGCCGCGCAGGATCGCGACGGTGTCGGGGACGCTGGGCTCGCCGACGAGCACCTGCTGGAAGCGCCGCTCGAGCGCCGGGTCCTTCTCGATGTGCTGGCGGTACTCGTCGAGGGTCGTCGCGCCGACCATCCGCAGCTCGCCGCGGGCGAGCATGGGCTTGAGCATGTTGCCCGCGTCCATGGCGGAGTCGCCCGCCGCGCCTGCGCCGACCACGGTGTGCAGCTCGTCGATGAAGGTGACGACCTCGCCGTGGCTGTCCTTGATCTCCTCGAGGACGGCCTTGAGCCGCTCCTCGAACTCGCCGCGGAACTTGGCCCCGGCGACCATCGCGCCGAGGTCGAGCGCGATGAGCCGCTTGCCGCGCAGCGACTCGGGCACGTCGCCGGCCACGATGCGCTGGGCCAGGCCCTCGACGACCGCGGTCTTGCCGACGCCCGGCTCGCCGATGAGGACCGGGTTGTTCTTGGTGCGGCGCGAGAGCACCTGCACGACGCGGCGGATCTCGGCGTCGCGGCCGATGACGGGGTCGATGCCGCCCTCGCGGGCCCGCGCGGTGAGGTCGTCGCCGTACTTCTCCAGCGCCTGGTAGGTCGCCTCGGGGTCGGCCGAGGTGACCCGGCGCGAGCCGCGCACGGCGGAGAACCCGGCGCGCAGCGCCTCGGGGGTGGCGCCGAGCCCGCGCAGCAGGTCGGCCACGCCGCCGTCGCCGCCGCTGGTGCCCGCGAGCCCGACGAGCACGTGCTCGGTCGAGACGAACTCGTCGCCGAGCTCGCGCGCGACGTCGCCCGCGGCGTTCAGCGCCTGCAGGGTGGTGCGCGACGTCTGCGGCGCGGCGACGCTCGAGCCGCTCACCGAGGGGAGGCGGGCGGCCAGCGCCTGGGCGGCGCTGCGCGCGGCGGCCGGGTCGGCGCCCGCCGCCTGCAGCAGGGGAGCCGTCGTCCCGCCGTCCTGCGCGAGCAGGGCGAGCAGCACGTGCACGGGCTCCACCTGCGGGTTGCCCGCCGCCACGGCGGCGCGGACGGCCTCGGAGAGGGCCTCCTGGCTCTTGGTCGTGAGCTTCAGGTCCATGGGTCGGTGCGCTCCTGGGGTCGTGCTGGGGGTCGTGCTGATCCTGCTGTCCCTAACGGCAGGAGACCTGAGCGTGTTCCGCTCAACCCTGCCCTCAGGGAGAGGGTACGGGCGCCAGCAGCGCGCCGAGCCCCCCGGTCGCCGTCGCGACGAGCACCGTCCCCGGGCCGCCCGCGGCGCGGGCCGTGAGCCGCTGCGGGCCGCCCCCCGGGCCGAGCCGCCACGGCGTGCCGGCGGTGCCGTCGGCACCGCTGGGGACGCTCGCCCGGACCGCGCCGCTCGTGGCCGTGAAGGCGACCGGGACGCCGGGGAGCGGGTTCCCGGCCCGGTCGAGCACGCGCACCACCGCGCGGGCGGGCAGCAGGCTCCCGGCCGGGGCGGTCTGCCGGTCACCGGCGGCGACGACGAGGCGCGCCGGTGGCCCGACGACGCGGAACGGGGCGCTCTCGCCGCGCAGGCGGGGGGCGTACCCCTGCAGCGGCCGGCCCCGCACCAGCAGCGCTGCGCCGGTGCTCTCGCGCGGCAGCAGCAGCCCGTGCAGCGCGCCGAGCCCGTCCTCGGTCGTGACGACGCGCTCGCCGGCGAGCGGCAGCGGGCCGAGGCGCCCGACGGCCCGCGCCCCCACGACGTAGTCCGGGTTCGGCACGCGGTTGCCGTACCGGTCCTGCACCTCGACGAGCACCGGCTCCGCCGAGGCCCGCCCCGCGGGGGTGCGGCGCGGCGCGCTGACGACGAGGCGCTCGGGCGACGCGGCGACGACCCGTACGGTCGCTCCCCCCGGCACGCCGGTCGCGCGCTCCTCGCCGTCGGCCCGCACCGTCGCGAGCAGCGCCAGCGTGCCGGCGGTGGTGGGCGCGCGCAGGTCGTTGACGTCGAGGCGCACCGTCTCCTCCGGGCCGCAGCGGGCGCGGACCGAGACCGTCGCGGCGCCCGCCCGCGGCGCGCGCGCCTCGGGGCGCCCGGTGGCGCACGTGCTGCCGGCGGAGTACCAGTAGCCCGGGGCGGTGGGGTCCTGCGCCTGCCCGGGGCCGAACCCGGAGGGCACGCGCAGCGTGAGCAGGCCGGTGAAGCCGCCCGGCGGGGCGGTCCAGGTGACCGAGTGGTAGCCGCCCGAGCCCGCGACGACCCGCCCGGCGCTGCCCGGGGTGATGGAGAGCGTCCCGGCGCCCGTGCGGACGACGTTGAGCACCGCCCCGGGGACCACCGGGTCCGGGGGGACGGGGGTCGGGCCCGGCCCGCCACCGCCCAGCGCGGCGGCCGCTGCGGCGACGACCGCGACGGCGGCGACGACCGTGGCCGCGGGCAGGACGGCGCGCGGGGACCTGTGCCCCTGCCGCACGGGCACCACCCGCCTCGACCGCCCCGGCGGGCTCCGGCGCCCGCCCTGCGTCGACCGTACGCTCAGCGGCGCGCGGGCCGCCACACGACGAGCGAGGACTGCCCGCGCACCGGGACGAGGTCGCGGCGGTAGCTCGCGTGCACCCGGTCCGCGGTGCGGGCCAGCTCGTCCTCGAGCTCGGCGACCCGGGCGCGCAGCGCCGCCACCTGGTCCTCCAGCTCGAGGACCCGCTTGACGGCCTCGAGGCCGACGCCCATGGCGGTGAGCCGCTGCACCTCGCGCAGGTGCTCGATGTCGCGCGCGGAGTAGCGCCGCCCGCCGCCGGGGGTGCGCCCCGGGGTCACCAGGCCGAGGCGGTCGTACTGGCGCAGCGTCTGCGGGTGCAGGCCCGACAGCTCCGCCGCGACCGAGATGACGTACACGGGCGCGTCGGGGCCGAGCCCCACCGCGGCGGGCCCCGCGGGGTGCCCCGCCGAGCCGGCGGCCATCACCGCTCACCCGCCCTCGCCGCGGCGAGCAGGCCCGCCCGCGGGTCCTCGCCGGCCGTGGCGTCGCGGAAGGCCTCCAGGGCCTCGCGCGCCTTGCCGTCGAGCTTCTGCGGGACGACGACCTCCACCGTGACGAGCAGGTCGCCGCGGGAGCCGTCCTTGCGGGTGGCTCCCTTGCCGCGCACGCGCAGCGTGCGCCCGTTGGCGGTGCCCGCGGCGAGCTTGAGCGTCACCGGCGCCCCGCCGAGCGTCGGCACGGCGACCTGCGCGCCGAGCGCGGCCTCGGCCACGGTCACCGGCACGGTGAGGGTGAGGTTGTCGCCGCTGCGGCCGAAGACCGCGTGCGGCGTCACGTGCACGAGGACGATGAGGTCGCCCGCGGGCCCGCCGCGCTCGCCCTTGCCGCCCTTGCCCTTGAGCCGGATGCGCTGCCCGTCCTGCACGCCCGCGGGGATCCGGACGTTGAGCACGCTCGTGCCGACGGCGCGCCCGCTGCCGTGGCAGACCGGGCAGGGGTCCTCGGCCTTGAGGCCGCGGCCCTTGCAGTCCCGGCACGGCTCGGAGAGCGCGAAGCTGCCCTGGCTGCGGCTCGTCTGCCCCGTGCCGTGGCACGTCGGGCAGGTCGTCGGCATCTGGCCGTCGCGCCCGCCCGTGCCGCGGCAGGCGGGGCACGGCTTGTCGCTGCTCATGCGCAGCGGGACCGTGGCCCCGTCCACCGCGTCGGTGAAGGAGAGGGTGACCTCGGACTCGATGTCCGCGCCCCGGCGCGGCTGCTGCGCGCGCCCGGCGGCGCCGGCGCGGCCGAAGATGCCGCCCAGCACGTCGCCGAGGCCGCCGGCCCCGTTCGGCGCGCCCCCCGCGCCGCCGGCGCCCCCGAAGAGGTCGCCGAGGTCGAAGGGGAAGCCGCCGGCCCCGGGCCCTGCGCCGCCGGGGACCCGGAAGCCCCCGCCCCCGCTGCCGAAGAGGCTGCGGGCGTCGTCGTACTCCTTGCGGCGGCTGGCGTCGGAGAGGACGTCGTACGCCTCCGAGACCTCCTTGAAGCGCGCCTCCGCGTCGGCGTCGCCCTTGTTGGCGTCGGGGTGCGACTCCCGGGCGAGCTTGCGGTACGCCTTCTTGATCTCGTCGGGCTTCGCGTCCTTGGGCACCCCGAGGACCTTGTAGTAGTCCTTCTCGAGGTAGTCCCGGGTGCTCACCGGCTGGCTCCCCTCCTCGTGCTGGTCGTGCTGGTCGTGCTGCTGGTGCTGGTGCTGGTGGCCCCGGCGGTCAGGCGCCGGCGACGGCCACCCGCGCGGGGCGCAGGACGCGCTCGCCGAGCCGGTAGCCCGGCTGCAGCACCCGCACGACGGTCGGGCCGTCGACGGCGACGCCGTCGGGGCCGGCCTCCTCCTGCATCAGCGCCTCGTGCCGGGTCGGGTCGAAGGCCTCGCCCTCGGCGCCGAAGCGCTCGAGCCCGAGCTTGCCGACGACCCCCTGCAGGGAGTCGGCGACCGCCTTGAACCCGCCCTGCAGCTCGCCGTGCGCGGCGGCGCGGTCGAGGTCGTCGAGCACCGGCAGCAGGCCGGCGAGCACGCCGCCGAGGGCCTGCTCGCGCACCGCCTCGCGGTCGCGGTCGACCCGGCGGCGGTAGTTGGCGTACTCCGCCGACACCCGCTGCAGGTCGGCCGTGCGCTCGGCGAGCTGCTGCTGCAGCTGCGCGTCGTCGCCGGTCGCCGACGGGCCCGCGGCGGCCCCCTCGGCGTCGGCGCCCGGGCCGGCGGCGGGGCCGTCGGCGGGCTCGCGCAGGGCGCCGGTCCGCGGGTCGATGCGCCGCTTGTCGCGGACCACCGGGCCCTGCTCCGGGGGCTCCTCGTCGCGACCGGGCCGGCCCGGCGCCGCCGTGGCGGCGTCCGGGACCAGCGGGTCGCCGTGCGGGGACGTGCTCACTTGTCCTTGTCCTCGTCGACGATCTCGGCGTCGACCACGTCGTCGTCCGCGGTCGCGCCCGTGGCACCGGCCGCGCCGGCGCCGGGGGCGCCCTGCGCGCCCTCCGCGCCCTGCGCGTTGGCGTACATCGCCGCGCCGAGCTTCTGGCTGGACTGCGCCACCCGGTCGGTCGCCGCGCGGATGCCGGCGAAGTCCGCGCCCTCGAGCTGCTTCTTCAGCTCGGTGAGCGCCTCGTCGACCTCGGCCTTGGCGTCGGCCGGGACCTTGTCCGCGTTGTCGGCGAGGAACTTCTCCGTCTGGTAGACGAGCTGCTCGCCCTGGTTGCGGGTCTCCACCTCCTCGCGGCGGCGGCGGTCCTCCTCGGCGTACTGCTCGGCCTCGCGCATCATGCGCTCGATGTCGTCCTTCGGCAGCGCCGAGCCGCCGGAGATCGTCATCTTCTGCTCGCGGCCGGTGCCGAGGTCCTTGGCGTGGACGTTGACGATGCCGTTCGCGTCGATGTCGAAGGAGACCTCGATCTGCGGGACGCCGCGCGGCGCCGGCGGCAGGCCGGTCAGCTCGAACATGCCGAGCTTCTTGTTGTACGCCGCCATCTCGCGCTCGCCCTGGTAGACCTGGATCTGGACCGAGGGCTGGTTGTCGTCGGCGGTCGTGAAGATCTCCGAGCGCTTGGTCGGGATCGTCGTGTTGCGCTCGATGAGCTTGGTCATGATGCCGCCCTTGGTCTCGATGCCGAGGGACAGCGGGGTGACGTCGAGCAGCAGGACGTCCTTGACCTCGCCCTTGAGCACGCCGCCCTGCAGGCTGGCGCCGACGGCGACGACCTCGTCCGGGTTGACGCCCTTGTTGGGCTCCTTGCCGCCGGTGAGCTCGCGCACGACGTCGGCCACGGCCGGCATGCGGGTGGAGCCGCCGACGAGCACCACGTGGTCGATCTGCGAGACGCTGATGCCGGCGTCCTTGATGACGTTGCGGAACGGCGTCTTGGTGCGCTCGAGCAGGTCCTGCGTGATGCGCTGGAACTCCGCGCGGGTCAGCGTCTCGTCGAGGAACAGCGGGTTCCGGTCGGCGTCGACCGTGATGTACGGCAGGTTGATCGAGGTCTGCTGCGAGCTCGACAGCTCGATCTTCGCCTTCTCGGCGGCCTCGCGCACGCGCTGCATCGCCATCTTGTCCTTGGCGAGGTCGATGCCGTTCTGCGCGCGGAACTTATCGACGATGTGGTCGACGACGCGCTGGTCCCAGTCGTCGCCGCCGAGGTGGTTGTCGCCGCTCGTGGCCTTGACCTCGACGACGCCGTCGCCGATCTCGAGCAGGGACACGTCGAACGTGCCGCCGCCGAGGTCGAAGACGAGGATCGTCTGCTCCTTCTCGCCCTTGTCGAGCCCGTACGCCAGCGCGGCGGCGGTGGGCTCGTTGACGATGCGCAGGACGTTGAGGCCCGCGATCTCGCCGGCCTCCTTGGTGGCCTGGCGCTGGGCGTCGGAGAAGTACGCCGGCACGGTGATGACCGCGTCGGTGACGCTCTCGCCGAGGTAGGACTCCGCGTCGCGCTTGAGCTTCTGCAGGACGAAGGCGGAGATCTGCTGCGGCGTGAACGGCTTGCCGTCGATCGTCTGCTTCCAGTCCGTGCCCATGTGGCGCTTGACGGACCGGATGGTGCGGTCGACGTTCGTCACCGCCTGGCGCTTGGCGACCTCGCCGACGAGCACCTCGCCGTTCTTGGCGAAGGCCACGACGGACGGGGTGGTGCGCGCGCCCTCGGCGTTGGCGATGACCGTCGGCTCGCCGCCCTCGAGCACGGCGACGACGGAGTTGGTGGTGCCGAGGTCGATGCCCACGGCTCGAGACATGGAGGTCCTCCCGGTACGACGGCTGCACTGCGGCTGCACTGCGGTTGAGTCCCGCGCGCTCAAGTGTGCACCAGCCGCGCTGCTGCGCGACACGGTGTCACCGAACGTGCGTCTGACGGGCTCAACTACCGGGCGGCCGCGGCTGTTCCCGCCCGCACGGCCGGCGCCGGGACGCCGGGGCCGACCGGCGGCGGGGGTTCGACCCCGCGCGCAGGGGGCACGGGGGCTCCGACGGAGCGGCCGCGCGCGGCCGCCGGGGCACGAGCGCAGCGGAGGCGCGGGCATGGCGGGCAAGGGAGCGGCACTGGCGTGGCGGGTCGTGGGGCTCGGGTCGGCGATCGCCGCCGGCGTCGCCGCGCGCAAGGTCGCGGTGACCGGGTGGAAGCTCGCGACGGGCAGCCAGCCCCCGGTCAACCCCGAGGCCCCCGACGTCTCGGTCGGCGAGGCCGTCGGCTGGGCGGTCGCCTCCGGCGCGATCGTCGGCGTCGCCCGCCTGCTGGCCACCCGCAAGGTCGCCGACTACTGGCAGCGCAGCACCGGGGCGCTGCCGCCCGGGATGGAGAAGGTCACCCCCTGAGCGGGCACCGGCGCGGGGCCGCGGCCCGTACGCTGAGCCGGTGCTGCGGACCCTGCGCCGTCCCGACGGCAGCCCCTCGCTGGGGGTGCGGCTGCTCGCCGCGCTCGTGGTGCTCGGCCTCGTCGTCCTCACCGCGCCGCGCGTCCTGACCCCCGTGCTGGACCTGCTCACCTCGCTGTGACCGCCCGCTGACGCGTCGCCGACCGCCCGCAGGCACGGTGCACGCCGGGGTAGTCACCCCGGGTCATCGCGACGTGGTCCCGGGGGGTGATCTGCGCCTCCACGGCGCGGAGTCCCCCCGAACCGGCTGCGCGACCCCCGCGCGCGCTGCTGGACTGTGCCCCTCGCACGACGCGGAGGAGGGGGCACGTGCCGGCTGGTGCGCGGGGGATCGACCACGTGGGGCTCACCGTCCCGGACCTGGACGCGGCGACGCGCTTCTTCGTGGAGGCGTTCGGCGCGGAGGTCATCTACGACACGGAGATGCGCGGGCGCGGCCCCGTCTCCGGCCCGGGCGTCGAGGCGCGCCTGGGGGTGCCGCCCGGCACCGTGCAGGTGGCCATCCGGATGGTCCGGCTGCCCGACGGGCCGGGCATCGAGCTGTTCGAGTACGTCGTGGACGGCCAGCGCCCGCCCGCGCGGGCCTGCGACGTGGGCCTGCAGCACCTCGCGCTCTACGTGGACGACCTCGACGCGGCGCTGCTCGACCTCGTGCTCGCGGGGGGCGAGCCGCTCAGCGAGCCCCACCCGCTGCCGGGCTGGGAGTCCGGCGAGGGGAACCGGTTCGTCTACTGCCGGGCCCCCTGGGGCAGCCTCATCGAGCTCATCACCTGGCCGTCCCCGGCGCCGTACGAGCTCATGACGCCGCTGCGCCGCTGGGTGCCGCGGCCCCTGGGGGCACCCCAGGACGAGGCGGTGGCCGCGGGCGACGGCGAGGCCGGGGCGTGACGCTCCCGGCCCCCGGCCCGCGCACGCCCCCCGACCCGCGGACCGCGTCCGGCGCGGTGCCCGCCGCGCGCGCGGGCGCCCCGGCGCAGGCCCGCGCGGGCCGGGACCTGCCGGACTCCCCCACGCGGGGCCTGCCGGGCCGTGACCTGCCGGGCCGCGACCTGCCCGGCTGGGACCTCGAGGCGCCGGTCGCGGCGCGCTGGGCGGGCGTCGTGGCCGCCGACCCGTCGGCCGCGGCGCTGGTGCGCGCCGACGGCCGGGCCCTGGACCGGGCCGCGCTGGACCGCTGGGCCGGGGCCGTCGCCGCGGCCGCCCGCGGGCTGCCCGGCGGCGACGCGCCGCTGGCCGTGCTCGCCTCCCACGACGAGCGCGCGGCGGCCGCCGTGCTCGGCGTGCTCGCGACCGGGCGCCCGCTCGTCGTGCTCGACGCGGCGGCGCCGCCCGGGCGCAGCGCCGCCGTGCTCGACGCCGCCGGCGCCCGCGCGGTGCTGGCCGACGAGGGCACCCGCGCCCACGCCGACGCGCTCGGGCTGCCGGTGCTCGACGTGGACGCCCTCGCCGCGCCGGACGCGCCGTCGCTGCCCGCCGCCGAGCGCGCCGCGCCGCCCGCGGGCGCCCCCGCGCTGCTCGCCTTCACGTCCGGCTCGACCGGTGCGCCCAAGGGCGTCGTGCAGACCCAGCGCGCGGTCCTGCAGGACTGCGCCCTGCGCGCCGACGCCGGGTGGTCCTCCCCCGGCGACCAGGTGGCGCTGCTGCTGCCCGTCGCGTTCGCCGGCGGCTTCGCCGTCATGCTCACCACCCTGCTCAGCGGCGCCACCGCGCACTTCCACGACCCCCGCGCCGTCGGGGTGGGCGGGCTCGCCGCCTGGCTGCGCACCCGCGCCGCGACGGCCCTCGTCGCGACCCCGTCGCTGCTGCGGGCGGTCGACGAGGACCTGCCCGCCGGGGAGGTGCTCCCCGCGCCGCTGCGCCTGGTCATGAGCACCGGCGAGGCGCTGCCGGGCCGGCTCGCCGGCGCGGTCCTCGACCGGCTCCCGCGGGGCGCCCGGCTGCTCAACCTCGTCGGCTCCTCCGAGACCTGCCTCTACGCCGCGCACGCCGTGCGCCCCGAGGACGCGCGGGGCACGGCGCCGGTGCCGGCCGGGCGCCCGGTGGCCGGGCGCGAGGTCCGGCTGCTCGACGAGGACGGCGTCCCGGTCGCCCCGGGCGCCACGGGCTGGGTGCACGTCGTGTCGCGGTGGCTGCCCGTCGCCTACTGGCGCGACCCCGCGCTCACGGCGGAGCGCTTCGCGCTGGACGAGGACGGCACGGTGACCGTCCGCACCGGCGACCTGGCCCGGACGCTCCCCGACGGCGCGCTCGAGCTGCTCGGCCGCGGCGACCTCGCCGTCAAGGTCCGCGGCTACCGCGTCGAGCCCGCCGAGGTCGAGCGCGCCCTGCTCGCCTGCCCGGGTGTCGTCGAGGCGGTCGTCGTCGGCCAGCAGGACGAGGGGCGCCCCGTACGGCTCGTCGCCCACCTCGTGCTGGACCGCTCGGCGCCGGCCCGGACCACGGCCCTGCGCGCCCAGCTGCGCCGGACACTGCCCGGGCACATGGTCCCCGAGGCCTTCGCCGTGCTCGACGCGCTGCCCCGCAACGAGCGCGGCAAGGTCGACCGCGCCGCGCTCGCGCCGGTGCCGACCGGCTCCAGCGCCGCGTACGCCGCGCCGCGCACCGACTGGGAGCGGGTGCTCGCCGCGCTGTGGTCCGAGGTGCTCCAGGTGGGGCCGGTCGGGCGCGACGACGACTTCTTCGAGCTCGGCGGCGACTCGCTGGCCACGCAGGAGCTGCTGGAGCGGCTGCAGGCCTCGACCGGCGTCGAGGTGACGACGGACGTCCTCGTCGCCGCGCCGACCCTCGCCGCCTTCGCCCGGCAGGTGACGAGCACCCGCGACGAGCGGCACCCCACCCTCGTCCCCGTGCAGCCGTCGGGCACCCGCACCCCGCTGTTCTGCGTCGCCGGCGCGGGCGGCGTCGCCCTGGGCTTCGTCTTCCTCGCCCGCCGCCTCGGGCCGGACCAGCCGGTGTGGGCCGTGCAGGCCAAGGGGCTGGAGGAGGGCGGCCTGCCGGACTGGTCGGTGCGCGCCCACGCCCGCCGGCACCTCGCGGCCCTGCGGACCGTGCAGCCGCACGGGCCGTACCGGCTGGCCGGGTTCTCCTTCGGGTCCACGGTCGCGTACGAGATGGCCCAGCAGCTCGCCGACCGCGGCGAGGAGGTGGAGCTGCTCGTCGCGCTCGACGGCTACGCCCCCGCGCCGGAGCACCTCGCGCCGGCGCCGCCGAGCCCCCACGGGCGGGTGCGCACCCGGGCCAAGCTGTGGCTCACCGGGCTGCGCGAGGACGGCAGCGGCCGGGGGCACTTCCACCGCTTCTGGCTGCAGGGGGACCACCTCCTGCGCCGCTACCGGGGCCGGCCGTGGGGCGGGCGCACGCTCGTCGTCGTGGGCGACCCGGAGGACGGCGTCGACCGCGCCGGCGGCTGGGACCGCTTCCTCACGGGGCCGTGGCGCCTGGTGCGCGTGCCCGGCGAGCACCTGTCGCTGCTGCACGAGCCCAACGTCGCCCCGCTCGCCGCGGCGGTCGCCGAGGAGCTGGACGCGCTCGACGGGCGCTGAGGGGCCCCCTGGGGCACGCACCGCTGAGGGGCACCCTCAGCGGGGCACCGCTGAGGGGCACCCTCGGGCGCGTCAGCCGCGCGCGGGCCGCAGCAGCCGGGCGAGGACCAGCCCCGCGGCGAGGCCGAGGGGCGCCGAGCCGAGCCCCAGCACGTCGACGCCGGAGGCCGTGACGAGCAGGGTCACCGCCGCCGGCAGGCGCAGGTCCTCGTCGGCGAGGGCCGCCGTCGCCGCGCCGACGAAGGCGCCGAGCAGGCCCAGGCCCGCCGCCGTGGCGACGAGCCGGGGGTCGACCTGCGCGACGAGCGCGGCGGTGAACGGCGCGACGGCCGCCAGCACGAGGTGCCCGACGCCGGACACCGCGGCCGCCACCCAGCGCCGGCGCGGGTCCGGGTGCGCGGCCGGGCCGGCGGTCAGCGCCCCGGTGATCGCGGCGAGGTTCGCGGTCGGCGCGGCCAGCGGGGCCGTCGCCGCCGAGGCGAGGCCGGTGCCGACGAGGACGCGCCCGACGGGGGTGCGGTAGCCGTACGAGGACAGCACCGCGGCGCCGACGAGGTTCTGCGCGGCCATGGTGACGACGTACAGCGGCAGGGCGATCGCGGTCACCGCCTGCCACGACAGCGTCGGCGCGGTCGCGACGAGCGAGGGCAGCGCGTCGCCGCCACCGGGCAGCACCACGCCGCCGTCGACCGCGACGACCGCGAGCAGGGCGGCGAGGGCGGCCGGGGCGGCGTACCGCGGGGCGAGGCGCAGCGCCGCCACCCAGACGAGGCAGACGACCCCCGCCTGGACGGGGAACGGCTCGAGCGCGCGGGCCGGCGCCAGGCAGAACGGCAGGAGGATCCCGGCGAGCACCGCCGAGGTGACCGGGGCGGGCAGGCGCTGCAGCAGCCGGGACAGCGGGCGCACCAGGCCGGTGAGGGCGATGAGCCCGCCGGCCAGCGCCAGCGCACCGAGCACCGCGGGGAAGCCGCCCGCGACCGGCCCCACCGCCGCCAGCAGCGCCAGCCCCGGCGTCGACCACACCACCGCGACGGGCACGCGCGTCGTCACGCTCAGCGCGATGCTCAGCACGCCCATCGCCACGCCCACCGCGGCGAGGCCGCTGCCGACCTGCGCGGTCGAGGCGCCCGCCGCCGTCAGCCCCGCCACCACCACGGCCACCGAGCTCGCGTAGCCCAGCACGGCCGCCACCACCCCCGCCCCCACCGCCTGGGCGGGCAGGGAGCGCAGGCGCTGGAGCACGCGCGCAGCCTAGGGACGGCGGCCCGCCGGGCGCGCGGGGGTTCGGGCGCGGGGAGGCCGCCCCTGCGCTGACCCATGAGGGGCACCCCCAGGCGCACGGGACGCCTGAGGGGCACCCTCAGCAGAGTCGAGTCTGCTGAGGGGCACCCCCAGGGGCGGCGCGCGCCTGGGGGTGCCCCTCATGGGTCACGCAGCGCAGCCGCGCACCCGGCCTACCGCTCGGTAACATGACCCGGCCCCCCGGCGACGGCGCCGGGCGCTGCGCAGGGAGGCTCGTCCGATGCAGGTCCTGGCCATCGTGGTCTCGCTCGCCGTGACGGCGGTCGCGCTGGCGCTCGTGGCGCAGGCCGCGGCGCGCATCGTCGCGACGGTGCGCCTGGGGCAGCCGGTGGCCGGGCGCACCGACCGGCCCGCGACGCGTACCGCGACGATGCTCCGCGAGACCCTCGGGCACACCCGGATGCTGAAGTGGTCGGTCGTCGGGGCGGCCCACTGGTTCGTGTTCGTGGGGTTCGGCGCGCTGGCGGGGACGCTGGTGCAGGCGTACGGCGAGCTGTTCGTCGACGGCTGGCGGCTGCCGGTGATCGGGGGCTGGGCGCCGTACGGGGCCTTCGTCGAGCTCGTCGCGCTCGCCACCCTGCTCGGCGTCCTCGTCCTCATCGCCACGCGGCTGCGCCAGCGGCCCTCGCGCCTCGGCCGCCGCTCGCGCTTCGCGGGCTCGACGATGTGGCAGGGCTACTACGTCGAGTGGACGATCGTCACGATCGCGCTGTGCGTGCTGGTCCTGCGCGCGCTCGAGGCGGTGCACGACGGGGCGACCGGCTGGGACGCGGCGCACCCGGTGTCGGGGCTGCTCGTGCCGGCGCTCGACGGGCTGGGGGCGGGGACCGTACGGGACCTCGTGCTCGCCGTGGCGACGGTCAAGGTCGTGGCGTCGATGCTGTGGTTCGTCGTCATCGCGCTGCACACGACGATGGGCGTGGCCTGGCACCGCTTCACCGCGTTCCCCAACATCTGGCTCAAGCGCACGCCGGTGACCACGCGCGAGGAGGGCACGTCGAGCGTGGCCCTCGGCCCGCTCGAGCCGATGCGCAGCCGCGGCGTGGAGATCGACTTCGAGGACCCGGGCGAGGACGACGTCTTCGGCGTCGGCAGGGTCGAGGACCTCACGTGGAAGGGCCTGCTCGACGTCTCCACCTGCACCGAGTGCGGGCGCTGCCAGTCGCAGTGCCCGGCGTGGAACACGCAGAAGCCGCTGTCGCCGAAGCTCGTCGTCACCGCGCTGCGCGACCACGCGCACGCCAAGGCGCCGTACCTGCTGGCGGGCGGCGACGACGCCGACCCGGCGGCGCTGGCCCGCGTCCCCGAGCAGGCCCGGGCCGAGGCCGAGCGCCCCCTCGTCGCGCCCGGGGACGAGGGCGGCGTCATCGACCCCGACGTCCTGTGGTCGTGCACCTCGTGCGGCGCCTGCGTCGAGCAGTGCCCGGTCGACATCGAGCACGTCGACCACATCATGGACATGCGCCGCTACCAGGTGCTCGTGGAGTCGGCGTTCCCCAACGAGCTCGGCGGGCTGTTCCGCAACCTCGAGCGCTCGGGCAACCCGTGGGGCGCGCCGGCGGCCGGGCGGATGGACTGGGCCAAGGGGCTGCCGTTCGAGGTGCCCGTCGTCGGGGAGACGACGGAGTCCCTGGAGGGGTACGACTACCTGTTCTGGGTGGGCTGCGCGGGCGCCTTCGAGGACCGGGCGAAGCGCACCACGCGGGCCGTCGCCGAGCTGCTGCACACCGCGGGGGTGCGCTTCGCGGTGCTCGGCAGCGGCGAGGGCTGCACCGGCGACCCGGCCCGCCGCTCGGGCAACGAGTTCCTGTTCCAGATGCTCGCGGCGGCCAACGTCGAGGCGCTCGACGCGGCGGGTGCGGCGGAGGGGACCGGCACGAAGATCGTCGTCACCTGCCCGCACTGCTTCACGACGATCGGCCGGGAGTACCCGCAGCTCGGCGGCCACTACGCCGTCGTGCACCACACGCAGCTGCTCAACCGCCTCGTGCGCGAGCGGCGCCTCGTGCCCGTGCAGCGGGTCGAGCAGTCGATCACCTACCACGACCCGTGCTTCCTGGGCCGGCACAACCAGGTGTACGAGCCCCCGCGCGAGCTCCTCGGCGCCGTCCCCGGCCTGGAGCTGACCGAGCTGCAGCGCTCGCGGGAGCGGTCGTTCTGCTGCGGCGCCGGCGGGGCGCGCCTGTGGATGGAGGAGACGATCGGCACCCGGATCAACCTCGACCGGGTCGACGAGGCCCTGGCCCTGCAGCCGGACACCGTCGCCGTCGCCTGCCCGTTCTGCCGCGTCATGGTCGGCGACGGCGTGACCGCCCGCGACGCCGACGAGGGCACCGAGGTCCTCGACGTCGCGCAGGTCCTGCTGCGCTCGGTGCAGCCCGCCGACCCGGTCGCCGTGGGCGCGGGGCACCCCGACGCGGTCGACGGGGCCAGCGCGGGCGCCGAGGGCGGGCGCGAGGGCTGAGCCCGCGGGTCCGCGAGGACCGCGCGCACCAGGCGGGAGGGTGCCCCGCGGGGCGGCGAGGCCCCGTCGGGCGCCCCGTGGGGCCCCTCGTGCGGTCACCGCGGGACCGGCAGCGGCACCTCCCCCCGCAGCACCGGCGCCCGCGTCGCAGCGAGCCGCTCGAGCAGCAGGGCGCCCTCGGTGCCCGCGTCGTGCCGGGCCATCTCGTCGCGGACCCGGGCGGCCGCGGCGCGGTGCGCGGGGTCGCGCAGCACCCGCCGCACCCCCTCGCGGACCGCGCGGTCCGAGGGCCAGGTGGTGCCGAGGCGCACGCCGACGCCGGACCACTGCACCCGCGCGCCGATCTCCGCCTTCTCCTCCGTCGAGCCGGCGTGCACCAGCGGCACGCCGTGCGCCAGGGCGAGGGTCACCCCCGTGTAGCCGCCGTTGGTGACGAAGGCGGCGGCGTGCGGCAGGAGCAGGTCGTACGGGACGAAGGGCGCGACCCGCACGTTCGCCGGCAGCGGGCCGCCGTACGCGCCGACGAGGTCCTCCGGCGCCGCCGCCCCGGTCGTGACGACGACGAGGACGTCCTCGTCGGCCAGGGCGCGCACCGCCGGCAGGAGCAGCTCGGTGACGTCGGGGCGGATGCTCCCCTGCGTCACCGCCACGACGGGCCGCCGGGCCCCGACGACCTCGTCCCACCAGGGCGGTGGCGACCACGCGGCCGGCGGGTCCGGGCGCAGGGCGCCGACCCAGTGCACGTGCCCCGGCAGCCGGCGCCTCGGGTACTCGAACGAGGGAACCGCCCCGTGCAGGTGCAGGTAGGGCGAGGTCGACGCGTCGAGCACCCCGCCGGCGGCCGGCGGCAGGGCGAGGTCGGCGCGGACGCGGTCGTACCGCCGCTGCGCCGCGCGGAACACGACGCGGCGGGCGGCGAGCCCGACGACCCGGTTGCGCAGCCGGCCGAGGGGACCTCCCACCGGCAGCAGGCCGGGCCCGAACGGCGGGACGTCCGGCTCCGGGAACGGCAGCGGCCCGTCGCCGAACGTGGCCCACGGCACCCCGGTGAGCTCCGAGAGCAGGCCGACGCCGTACATGAGCTCGTCGCAGAGCATCGCGTCGACCCGGTGCGCGGCGAGGACCGGGCGCAGGTCGGCGACCCGTGCCGGGGCCTGGCCGACGAAGACCTCGTCGAAGGCGCGCGCGATGAGCCGCACGCCCGAGCGGCCGGCGAACTGCGGGAAGTGCTCGTCGAGCTCCTCGCCGCCGAAGTCGTCGGCGCGGGCGTACGGCAGCGGCTCGGCACCGACCGCGGCGAGGCGGTCGTGGAAGGCGCGCCCGGCGTACCAGAGGACGCGGTGCCCGCGCTCGACGAGGCGCGCGGCGAAGGGCAGCGGGTTGGTGGTGTGCGCGGGCACCGGGATGCTCGCGAGGAGGAAGGTCGCCACGGCGGGCTCCTGGGGAGGTGGCAGGGACGGACCGGAGAGTCCGTTGGAACCACGTTAAATACACTGGAGTCAAAGTCAAGCGGTTAGGGTGCTCCGGTGGGCGACCGGAGGCCGTACGCGAGCGCGGTGCGGGCCGAGCAGGCCCGGCTGACCCGGCGGCTCGTGCTCGAGGCCGCCCGGACGCTGTTCCTGCGCGACGGCTACGCGGGGACGACGGTGGCGGCGGTGGCCCGCGAGGCCGGGGTGTCGGGGCAGACCGTCTACAACGCGTTCGGCAGCAAGGCGGGCCTGCTCACCCGGCTGTTCGACGTCACCCTCGTCGGCGACGACGAGCCGGTGCCCTTCGCGCAGCGGCCCGCGACCGTCGAGGTCATGGGGCGCACCGACCCGCGCGCGCTGCTGCACGGCTACGCCGGACTGGGCCTGGTCCTGCTCACCCGGCTCGGCCCGCTGCTCGCCGTCGTCACGGCGGGCGCCGCCGCCGGCGACCCCGACCTGCGCGCGCTCCTCGAGCGCATGGACGCCCAGCGCCTGGTCGGCACCGCCGGGGTGGCCGCCCGGCTCGACGAGCTCGGAGCGCTGCGCCCTGGCGTGGACGTCGAGCGGGCCCGCGACGCCCTGTGGACGCTCAACAGCCTCGCCGTCTGGGAGCACCTCGTGCAGCGGCGCGGCTGGTCGCCCCAGGAGTACGCCGACTGGGTCGGTCGGGCGATGGCCGACGCGGTCCTCGCGCCCTGAGGGGGTCCCGCGACGACCGCGCGAGGCAGGCGTACGGGTCCCTCGCGCGGCCTCGCATCCTCGTCAGGCACCCCGTGCGGGTGCCTCACGTGGTCAGCGCGGCCAGCCCCGCCCGCACGAGGCCCACGAGGTGCTCACGGTCGGGGCGCCCGTCGGTGAGGGCCTGCACGGCGCTGCCGTCGACGAGGGCGAGGGCGGTGCGCGGGGGCAGGGGGGCGCCGTGGCGGGCGAGGGCGCCGGCGACGGCGGCGAGCAGCTCGTCCTGCCAGCGGGCGGCGGCCGCGGCGAGGGCCGGGGTGCGGGCGACCTCGAGGACGCGCTCGTAGAGCGCGGCGAGGCGGGGGGCGTCGCCGGGCCGGTCGCCGGTGACGACCGCGACGAGCACCTCGGCGAGGTCGCCGGGGCCCGCGGCCGCGGCGCGGGCCCGCTCGACGTCGAGGGCGGCGCCCCGCTCGAGCGCGGCGAGCGCGAGGGCCGGGCGGTCGGGGAAGTAGTACGTCATGGCGCCCAGGGGCACCCCGCAGCGCGCGGCGACGGCGCGGTGCGTGACGGCGCCGAAGCCCTCCTCGAGCGCGAGGTCCGCGGCGGCGGCGGCGATCGCCTCGCGCCGCCGCTCCCCCTTGGGCGTGGAGCCGGCGGTGCCCGCCATCAGTGCGCCGCGCTGCTGAGGTTGAGCCCGACCACGCCCGCGACGATGAGCACGATCGAGACGATGCGCAGCACCGAGGCGGGGTCGCCGAGCCACACCATGCCGACGACCGCCGTGCCGGCCGCGCCGATGCCGGTCCACACCGCGTACGCCGTGCCCACCGGCAGGTCGCGCAGGGCGAGGGTGAGCAGGCCGAACGAGCTGACGGAGAAGACGGCGAAGAGCACCGACGGGACGAGCCGGGTGAAGCCCTCGCTGGCCTTGAGGCTCACGGCGAAGGCGGTCTCGAGGAAGCCGGCGACGATCAGGTAGGCCCAGGCCATCGGGCACGCTCCTTGGACGCTCGTACGGGATTTCTGGTACGAGCGTACAGGAAGGTCAGGCGAGGGGCTCCTCCGCGGACCACGGGAACTCGATCCAGCGGTCCGTGCGCCGCCACACCCAGTCGCAGCGGACCACCGACCCCGGCTTCTCGTAGAGGGCCGCCGAGCGCGCCTCGGCGACGTGGCCCGCGCAGAACCGCAGCACCAGCTCGAGCGTGCGCCCGGTGTCGGCCACGTCGTCCACCACGAGCACCCGCGCCCCCGCGAGGTCGACGACGTCGGGGACCGGTGGGAGCACGATCGGCACCGGCAGGCGCTCGTCGACGCCGGTGTAGAACTCCACGTTCATCGTGAACAGGTTCTTCACCGACAGCGCGTACGCGACCGAGGTCGCCGCCACGAGCCCGCCGCGGGCGATGCCGAGGACGAGGTCGGGGCGGTACCCGGCGTCGGCCACCTGCCGCGCGAGCTCGCGCGCCGCCACGCCGTACGTCGCCCAGTCGAGCACCTCGCGCTGCCCGCCCGGCGGGGTCACGAGACGTCGGTGCGGTGGAAGGAGAGGTAGGAGCGCGACGGGGTCGGCCCCCGCTGGCCCTGGTAGCGCGAGCCGTGGACTTGGGAGCCGTACGGGTCCTGGGCGGGGCTGCTCAGGCGGAAGATGCAGAGCTGGCCGATCTTCATGCCCGGCCACAGCTTGATCGGCAGCGTCGCCACGTTGGACAGCTCGAGCGTGACGTGCCCGCTGAACCCCGGGTCGATGAACCCGGCGGTGGAGTGGGTCAGCAGCCCGAGCCGGCCGAGCGAGGACTTGCCCTCGAGCCGGGCGGCCAGGTCGTCGGGCAGGGTCACGACCTCGTACGTCGAGGCCAGGACGAACTCGCCCGGGTGCAGGATGAACGGCTCGTCCGGCCCGGGCTCGACGACCCGCGTGAGGTCGGGCTGCTCCTCGGCCGGGTCGATGTGCGGGTAGCGGTGGTTCTCGAACACCCGGAACAGCCGGTCGAGGCGCACGTCCACGCTCGAGGGCTGCACCATCGCCGGGTCGTACGGCGCGAGGGAGAGCCGCCCGTCGTCCAGCGCGGCCCGGATGTCGCGGTCCGAGAGGAGCATGGGGCGGACCCTAGCGGCTCGAGCAGGTATGCTCTGGCGCGGTCGCCCTCGGACGAGGGCGCCGGCGGGCGTAGTTCAATGGCAGAACATCAGCTTCCCAAGCTGACAGTGCGAGTTCGATTCTCGTCGCCCGCTCCGACCCGATCGCCGCCGCACCCGCGGCGAGCCCGCCGCCGGCTCCGGCAGCACCGAGCGCCACGCGGCGAGGATGGGCAGCATGGAGACGTCGCCGACCTCCGGGACCGCGCGGGCGGCGGACGCCGCCGCCCGCCGCCTGCGCCCCGCACCCGGCGGCAACCCCGCGCTCGACCGGCTCTCGGCCCTCGCCGCGCGCCTGCTGGGCACGACGGCGGCCCAGGTCTCGCTCGTCGCCGACGTGCAGACGGTCGCCGGCGGGAGCGGCCTGGCCCCCGGGGCGGTGGGCAGCGAGGGCCCGCGCGAGGAGTCCCTGTGCACCGTGACCGCGGTGTCCGGCGCCCCGCTCGTCGTGCCGGACGCCGTCGCCGACGCCCGGGTGCGCGACCTGCCGCCGGTGACGAGCGGGCGGGTGGGCTCGTACCTCGGCGTGCCGCTCACGAGCAGCGCGGGCGACCTCGTCGGCGCCATGTGCGCCTTCGACCGGCGCCCGCGCACGTGGTCGCCCGCGGACGTCGCCCTGCTCGAGCAGCTCGCCGCGAGCGCCGTGGCCGAGCTCGAGCTGTCGGCGCTGAGCACGGAGTACCACCACGACCGGGTGGTGTGGGAGCTGGCGATCGACGCGGCCGGGGTCGGCACCTTCGACTGGGACCTGCGCACCGGCGAGCTGCGCTGGGACGACCGGCTGCTGCGCATGTTCGGCTTCGACCGCGCCGGCTTCGGCGGGCGCATCGAGGCGTTCAACGAGCGGGTCCACCCGGACGACGTCGCGCGGGTGACCCGGGCGCTGCAGGAGGCCATCGACACCTGCGGCACCTACGAGGCGGAGTACCGCGTCGTGCTGCCCGACGGGCGGATGCGCTGGGTCGCGGCGGCCGGGCGGGCCCTCGCGGGCGAGGACGGGACCGCGGAGCGCGTGCTCGGCGCGGCCCACGACGTCTCCGGGGTCCGCGAGGGCGAGGCCCGGGTCGCGCGGGTGCTCGAGACGATGTCGACGGCCTTCTACGCCCTCGACCACGACTGGCGGTTCACCTACGTCAACCCGCAGGCCGAGCGGGTGCTCGGCCGCCCGCGCGACGAGCTGCTCGGCGGCGTCGTGTGGGAGCTGTTCCCCGCCGCCGTCGGCTCGGACTTCGAGGCGCAGTACCGGCACGCCGCGCAGACCGGGCAGCCGGTCGCCTTCGACGCCCACTACCCGGCACCCCTCGACGCCTGGTACGAGGTCCGCGCCTGGCCGGGCCCGGACGGGCTGAGCGTCTACTTCCTGGACGTGACCGAGCGCCGCCGCGCCCAGGAGGCCGCCGCCGCCGCGGCGCGGCGGGTGGCGCTGCTCGCCGAGGTGACCGCGGAGCTCACCGGCACCCTCGACGCCGAGGAGGCGGTCGGCCGGCTCGCCCGGCTCGTCGCGCCGGCGCTGGGCGACTGGTGCCTCGTCACCCTCGTGGACGACGACCACGCGGCCGGGTCGTACCGCGGGCTGCGCGACGTCGGCGCGTGGCACGCCGACCCCGCGCAGCGCCCGGTCGTCACCGCGTACAGCCGGGTGCGCCTCGGCGCCCTCACCGACGAGTCCTTCCTCGCCCGCACCCTGCGCGCCGGGCGCCCCGTCCAGGTGCGCGAGCGGGCGGCCCGGGCGATCCGCGGGGTGCTGCGCGAGGGCGAGGCGCGCGACCTGCTCGACGCGCTCGACCCGGCGTCGGCGGTCTTCCTGCCCCTCGCCGGGCGCGGGCGCACCACCGGGCTGCTCTCCGTCTTCCGCGGACCGGGCCGGGCGCCGGTCGACGGGGACGACCTGCGCACCCTGCAGGAGGTCGCCTCGCGGGCCGGCCTGGCGCTGGACAGCGCGCGCCTCTACCGCCAGCAGCGCGACCTCGCCGAGGGCCTGCAGCGCTCCCTGCTCTCGAAGCCGCCGGAGCCGGACCACGTGCACGTCGTCGTGCGCTACGCCGCGGCCGCCGAGGCGGCCAAGGTCGGCGGCGACTGGTACGACGCGTTCCTGCAGGAGGACGGCGCCACCGTGCTCGTCATCGGCGACGTCATCGGCCACGACACCGCGGCCGCCGCCGCGATGGGCCAGGTGCGCGGGCTGCTGCGGGGCATCGCGGCCACCACCGGCGAGGGCCCGGCCGCCGTGCTGCGCCGGCTCGACCGCGCGATGGACCTGCTGCAGGTCGGCACGAGCGCGAGCGCCGTGGTGGCGCGGGTCGAGCAGGACGCGCGCCAGCGCCAGGAGGGGACGAGCGTGGTCCGGTGGTCCAACGCGGGCCACCCGCCGCCGTTCGTGCTGCGCCCCGACGGCTCCGTGGAGCTGCTCGCGCAGCCGGTGACCGACCTGCTCCTCGGGGTCGTGCCCGACGGCCCGCGCCACGAGGCCGCCGTCGAGCTGCCCCGCGGGTCGACCGTGCTGCTCTACACCGACGGGCTCGTCGAGCGCCGGGGCCAGTCGCTCGACGAGGGCATGGACCTGCTGCGGCGCACCCTCGAGGACCTCGCCCCGCGCGGGCTCGACCTCGACGCGCTGTGCGACGAGACCCTGGCGCGGATGCTGCCGCCGGAGCGGGCCGACGACGTGGCCCTCGTGGCGGTGCGGCTCTACCCGCAGGACCGGCCGCGGCCGGCCGTCGCGGGGCCCAACCGGGTGCCCGCGCGGGTGCCCGACGACCCCGCCTGAGCGCGGGGCTCAGCGGGCCCCGGCGGGGCGCTCCAGGCCCACGGCCAGCAGCACCGCGTCGTCGACCGGCTGCGGCGCGAGCAGCCGCCCGGCGACGCCGCGGACCCAGGCGGCGAGCGGGCCGCGGGCGCCCGCCGGCGCCGCGCGCAGGAGGCGGGCCAGCCCCTCGTCGAGGGTGCGGTCGCGGGCCTCGACGAGCCCGTCGCTGTAGAGGAGCACCCGGTCGCCGGGCCCCAGCGGCACCCCGAGGTCCTGGCGCCGGCCGCGGCCCAGGCCGAGGAGCACGTCGGTGTCGCGGGCCGCGAGGAAGGCGCAGCTGCCGTCGGACCGCACGAGCAGCGGCGGCGGGTGCCCGGCGTTGGACAGGTGCAGCTCCGGGGCCGCGCCCGTCACGTCCAGCTCGGCGTACACGCAGGTCGCGAGCGTGTCCAGCCCCAGCCCCGTCGAGGAGGTGTCGAGCCGCTCCAGCACCTGCGAGGGCCGGTCGTGCGGGTGGTACGCGGCCCCGCGCAGCAGGCTGCGCATCTGGCCCATGACCGCCGCGGCCTCGACGTCGTGCCCGACGACGTCGCCGACGACCAGCGCGAGGCGCCCGTCCGGCAGGGGGAAGGCGTCGTACCAGTCGCCGCCGACCTGCAGCGACCCCTGCGCCGGGCGGTAGTCGACCGCGAGGGCCACCCCGGGCAGCGGGTGCGCGGGCAGCTCGGTGAGCAGGCTGCGCTGCAGGACCCGCCCCGCGGCGTCGCCACGGCGCAGCGCGTCCGCCGCGGTGCGCAGCGCGACGAGGCGCACGCGGTCGGCGCCGAGCGAGGTGAGGTCCGCGAGCAGCGCCGTCTCCTCCGGGGTCCAGTCCCGGCGGCGGCGGTCCCCCACGCACACCGCGCCGAGCACCCGTCCGTGGTCGTCGGTGACCGGCAGCCCGAGGTAGCCGACGAGCCCGAGCGCCTGCACCGCGCGGCTGCCGCTCATCAGCGGGTGCTCGCGCGCGTCGGGGACGGCGAGCGCCCGCCCGCCGGCCACCACGTGCCGGCAGATCGCGTGCTCGCGCGCGACGGTGCGCGTGGTCGCCCACGGCTCGGGCAGCCCTGCGACGCCGGGCAGCAGCTCGACCTCGCCCTCGAGCAGGCTGACGAGCCCCACCGGGGCGTCGAGCACCCGGGCGGCGAGCGCGGCGACCCGGTCCAGCTGCGGGTCGGCGGCGCCGGGCGCGGGGGGCGGGGACGGCGCGGACGGCGCGGACGCCGCTGCCGCGGGACCCTCGTCCGTCGCCACGCCTGGCCTCCTGCCCTCGTCCCGGTGACCGGTCGTCCGCCACCGGGTCAGCGGCAGCGTAGGTGCGTCCCGCCCCCGCGGGGGGCGGAACGCACCACTGCCCGCCGCTCGGGCCGCCCGCGCGCCGCGGGTGCGGCACCATGGAGGGTCCGACCCCCGCAGGAGGACCCGTGAGCACCGCCGACGCACGCCCCGCCGGGCGGACCCTCCTCGTCCTCGGCGGCGGGGGGGCGCTCGGGGCGTACCAGGCGGGGGCGGTGCGCGCGCTGCTGCGGGCCGGGGTCGTGCCCGACGCCCTCTACGGCTGCTCCGCGGGCGCCCTCAACGGCGCGTTCCTCGCCGCCGAGCCGACCCCGGAGCGGGCCGCCGCCCTCACCGGCTGGTGGTCCGACCCGCGCACCCGCGCGGTGCTGGCCCCGACCGGCTGGGCCCGGCTGCGCGGCGCCACCGCCCTGCTCACCACCCGGGGCCTGGCCCTGCACGACGCGCGCCCGCTGCGCCGGCTCGTCGCCGAGCACGTGCCCGGCGGCGACCTCGCGGCGCTGCCGGTGCCGCTCGTCGTCACGACCACCTGCCTGGACTGCGGCGCCGCCGAGCACCACGCGGCGGGGCCGGTCGACGACGTCCTCGCCGCGAGCTGCGCGCTGCCCGGCCTCTTCGGCCCGGTGCGCCTCGGCGACGGGCACCTGCACGTGGACGGCGGGGTGGTGTGCGGCGTCCCCGTCGAGCGCGCGCTCGCCGACGCGGGCCCCGACGACCGGGTCCTCGTGCTGGACTGCGGCCTCGCGCCCGTCACCGGCCGCCCCGGCGCCTGCGCCGCGGACCCCACGCCGCGCGAGCTCGCCGAGGAGGCCTGCGGCCTGCCGCTCGGGCCGTCGCGCGGCGCGTACGTCCCGCCGGTCGAGACCGCGCGGGGGCTCGTCGAGGTGGTCCTGCGCTCCTTCACCGTGGCCCGGGCGGTCGCGAACCGGGCCGCCGTCGCCGCGGCCCTCGGCGACCCGCGCGTGCACGTGCTGCCGCACGTGGCCGACGCCTGGGCGGCGGGCCTGCTCGAGCGGCTGCCCGCCGGCCCGCGCGACCTCGGCGCGACCGCCGCGCTCGTCGACGCCGGCGCCGCCGCGGCCACCGCGTGGCTCGGGGCCTCGAGCGGCAGCGCCGTCCCGGCCTGACCCGGCCCGGCGCGGCGCCCTCAGCGCCGGTGGACCCGCACCGGCAGCGGGCCGTCGGGGCGCAGCGCGATCCCGGCGACCAGCGGCACCGCGTCGAGGTGGGTGCTCAGCCGGTAGCGCCGCAGCAGCGTCGCGAGGGCCAGGACCGCCTCGGCCAGGGCGAGCTGCATGCCGACGCACGCCCGCGGCCCCGCGCCGAACGGGAACCAGGCGCAGCGGTGCCCGCCGGGCAGCGCCGCCTCGAACCGCGACGGGTCGAACCGCAGCGGGTGCGGCCACAGCGCCGGGTCGCGGTGCACGACCCAGGGCGAGACCACCACGGTGGCGCCCGGCGGCAGGTCGTGGCCGCAGACCCGCAGGCCCTCGGGCGCGAGCCGCGGCACCGCCGGGGCCGACGGGTAGAGCCGCAGCACCTCGCGCACGACCCGCTCGGCGAGGACGAGCCGCGGCAGGTCCGCGCCGCCGGGCGGCCGGTCGCCGAGCACCGCGTCGACCTCGTCCTGCAGGGCGCCCTGCCACCGCGGCGAGCGGGCGAGCTCCACCAGGGCCAGTGCGAGCGCCGTCGCCGTCGTCTCGTGCCCGGCCAGGAGGAAGACCAGCACCTGGTCGGCGAGCTCGCGGTCGTCGAGGTCCTCCCCGCCGCGCGCCCGGCCCTGCAGGAGCAGGCCGAGCAGGTCCTCGCCGCCGCCGCCGTCGCCGTCCGCGCCGCGGGCCAGCCGCTGGGCGAGCAGGCCGTCGACCACGTCCCGCTGCTCCGCGACCGCCGCCGCGAGGCGCCGGTTCGCCGGGGTCGGCCACGAGCGCGGCACCGGGTGCGGCTGCTGCCCGCGCCGCAGCACCTCCCGGTTGAAGTCCGGCGCGACCGCCATGAGCCGCGGCACCGCGTCCGCGACGTCGGCGCCGAGGAGCACGCGGCCGACGAAGCGCGCGGTGAAGCCGACCATCGCCCGGTGCACGTCGACCGGGCGGCCGCTGGCCGCCGGGCCCTCCCACTCCGCCGCGACCCGCTGCGCCTCCTCCACGGCCGCCGCGGCGTACGGGCCGGTGGTCCG
Source organism: Vallicoccus soli (assembly GCF_003594885.1). Lineage (NCBI taxonomy): Bacteria > Bacillati > Actinomycetota > Actinomycetes > Motilibacterales > Vallicoccaceae > Vallicoccus > Vallicoccus soli. Next base: position 170,603 of record NZ_QZEZ01000007.1, on the reverse strand, counting down.
CCGCCGCGTGAGGGCGGGGGCGACCGCGCGGCGCTGGCGGCGCCACCGCTCGCCCTCGCTGGTCAGGACCCCGTCGCCGAGGACCGCGCGCAGCTCCTCGTACCCGCTGCTGCGCTTGGACGTGCGCCCCGCCCCGTCGACGAGGACCTGCTCGACGCCCTCCGGGCTGAAGACGCCGTGCAGCACGTGGCGCCACCCCGGCGGGCCGGCGACGAGGCGGACCACGGCGCCGTGCTCGCGGTGCGCCCGCTCCAGGGTCCCGAGCACGTCGCGGCGCAGCGCGGGGGCCGCGCCGAGCACCGGCGCGCCCCGCAGGGTCGGCACGGGCTGCACGCCGGCGGGCACCCCGCCATCGTGCACCCGCCGGCGACCCGCTGTCAGCGGACGGGCACGGGAGCGGGTCGGGGTGCCGGCACCGGGGCGGGCAGCCCGTGCTCCCGGTGCAGGTCGAGGAAGCCGGCCACGGTCCGCTCCCACGGGAACGCCTCGGCACGGGCGCGGGCCGCCGCGCCCGAGGCGGCGCCGTCGAGCACCGCCTCGACCGCGTCCGCGAGCGCGGAGGGGGTGCCCGCCGCGGTGAGCCCGGCCCCGGCGGCCAGCACCTCCCCGACGGCGGACGCCTCGTGCGCGACGACCGGGGTGCCGCTGGCCAGCGCCTCGAGCGCGGCGAGGCCGAAGGTCTCGACCGGACCGGGGGCGAGCACGACGTCGGCCGTCGCGAGCAGGCGCGCGAGCGCGTCGCGGTCGTCGAGGAAGCCGACGAGGCGCACCGGCAGGCCCCGGGCCCGCCGGGCGAGGGCGCGCCGGCACGCGCCGTCGCCGGCGACGACGAGGCGCACCGGGCGCCCGCGCCGGGCGAGCTCGGCCGCGGCGTCGACCGCCAGGTCGGGCCGCTTCTCGCGGGACAGCCGGCTCGCGGTGAGCAGCAGCGCCTCCCCGGCGGGCGCCGCCACGGCGCGCACCTCGCGCGAGGCGCGGTCCGGGTGGAAGCGGTCCAGCTCGACGCCCAGCGGCACCGTGGCCGGGGGGACGCCGAGACGGGCGAACTCCTCCCCCGCCCAGCGGGTCGTGCAGACCACCCGGTCGTACGAGGCCGCCAGGGACGCGTTGGACCGGTCGGCGGCGCGCTCCGCGGCCGGGACGGGCAGGGCCGGGACCCACTGGCGCAGCACCCGGTCGAGCCGCTCGTGGCTCACGACCAGGGAGCGGGCGCCGTGGCCGCGGGCCCAGTCCCCGAGCCCGCGCAGCGTCGTGCGGTCGTGCACCTCGACCCGGTCGGGGGCCAGCCGCTCGAGCAGCCGCTCGACCGCGGCGGGGCGCACGACGACGCGGTAGCCCGTGCCGGGCACCGGCGGTGCGGGGACGGTGACGACCGCGCCCCAGGGGCGGTGCTCCAGCGCCGGCTGCGGGCCCGGCACGACCTGCACGACGTCGTGGCCCGCGGCCGCGTACCCCTCGGCGAGGTGGCGCAGGACGGTGCGGATCCCGCCCGAGCGCGGGCCGACGAACGTGGCGACCTGGACGATCCTCATGCGGCGCTCCCCAGCGCGTCCCGGTAGTGCGCGACCAGCTCGTCGCCCACCGACGCCCAGTCCCGGCCCGCGACCGAGCGGCGCGCCGCCGCCCCCTGCGCCGCGCGCAGCGCCGGGTCGCGGGCGAGCACCTCGGTGCACCGGCGCAGGCCCGCGGCCGAGCCCGGCGCGAACAGCCCGCCGGTGGCACCCGGCTCGACGAGGTCCAGCAGCCCGCCCGCGGCGGGCGCGACGACCGGCACCCCCGCGGCGAGCGCCTCCTGCGCGGCCTGGCAGAACGTCTCGTGCGCACCCGTGTGCACGAAGACGTCGAGCGAGGCGACGAGCGCGCCCAGCTCGTCCCCGTCGAGCCGGCCGAGGAAGGCCGCCCGGGGCAGCCGGGCCCGCAGCGCCGCCCCCTGCGGGCCCTCGCCCACGACGACGAGCCGGGTCCCCGGCAGGTCCTGCACGGCGGCGAGCAGGTCGAGCTGCTTCTCCCGGGCGAGGCGGCCGACGTACCCGAGGAGGACCTCGCCGCCGGGCGCGAGCCGCGCGCGCAGCCCCTCGTCCCGCCGCACCGGCGAGAACCGCTCGAGGTCCACGCCGCGGGGCCAGCGGGCCACCCGCGGCACCCCGTGCGCGCGCAGGGCGGCGCAGGCGTGCCGGCTGGGGGCGAGGGTGCGCTCGGCGGCGGCGTGCACCCGGCGGAGCCACCGCCACGCGGCGCGGGAGGCGGCGGGCACGCCGTAGCGGGCGGCGTACCCGGGCAGGTCGGTCTGGTAGACCGCGACCCCGGGGACGCCGAGGCGGCGGGCGACGCCGGCGGCCTGCGCGCCGAGCAGCGTGGGCGACGCGAGGTGGACGACGTCGGGGGCGAAGGCCCGCAGCGCCGGGGCCAGGTCGGGCCAGGGCGCGGCGAGGCGGTGCCCGGAGTAGAAGGGCAGCGGCAGGGCGGGGACCCGCAGCACGGGGACCCCGCCCCAGGCGTCCGGGCCCGGGCCGGGGGCGACGACGAGGGCCTCGTGGCCCTGGCGGACGAGGTGCTCGCAGACCCGCAGGACGGAGCCGGTGACGCCGTTGACCTGCGGCAGGAAGGACTCGGTGACGACGGCGACGCGCACACCGCCACGGTGCGGCGGGTCGGGTGCGGCGCGGGGAAGCGCGGCGCGGCGGCCCGCGGAACGTCCGGCGAACGCTCCGTGACCCGCCGCGCCGGGGTCGTCGCGCCGAACCGCTGCCGGAGCCCGCGGGCGGGGTCTACGGTGCGGGCCATGAGCCGCCCCGCCCTGCGCCGCGCCACCTCGACCGCCGTCACCGCGCTCGTCGCCCTCGGCCTCGCGACCTCCCCCGCCGGGGCGGCCGCCGCCGGCGCGCCGGGCGTCGGCGACCCGTACTTCCCGCTCGCCGGCAACGGCGGCTACGACGTCGGGCAGTACGACCTGCGGATCCGCTACGAGCCCTCGACCAGGGCCTTCGACGGCACGGCGGTGCTGCGCGCGCGGGCGACGCAGGACCTGTCGCGGTTCAACCTCGACCTGCGCGGCTTCGCGGTGCGCTCGGTGCGCGTCGACGGGCGCCCGGCGCGCTTCGACCGCGACCGCCAGGAGCTGCGGGTGCGCCCGCGGGGCGGGCTCGAGCGCGGCGAGCGCTTCACCGTCGTCGTGGAGTACGACGGCACCACCGGCCGCCCGACGGACTCCGGCGGCGCGCTCTACGGCTGGGTCTCCACCCCGGACGGCGCGTTCGTCGCCAACGAGCCCGAGGGCGCCTCGACCTGGTACCCGGTCAACGACACCCCGACGGACAAGGCGACGTACCGCTTCCGGGTCACCGTGCCGGAGGGGACGACCGCGGTCGCCAACGGCCAGCTGGTGTCGCAGCGCACCCGCGGCGGGTGGACGACGTGGGTCTGGGAGGCCCGCGACCCCATGGCGAGCTACCTGTCCACCGCGTCGGTCGGCGACTACGACCTCACGATCGCGCGCACGGCGCAGGGGCTGCCCGTCATCGACGCGGTCGACCGCGACCTCGGCGACGACGCGGCCGAGGGCACCCGGCGCACCGCGGAGATGATCGACCTCTTCACCGGCCTGTTCGGGCCGTACCCCTTCGAGGCGTACGGCGCGATCGTCGACGACGACGAGGACGCGGGCTACGCGCTGGAGACGCAGACCCGCCCGATCTACTCCGGCCCGCCGTCGGAGTCGACGGTCGCGCACGAGCTGTCGCACCAGTGGTTCGGCAACAGCGTCAGCCCGGAGCAGTGGGACGACCTCTGGCTCAACGAGGGGTTCGCGACGTACGCGGAGTGGCTCTGGGCCGAGCACACCGGCGGCCCGACCCCCGCCGAGCAGTTCGACGAGCTCTACGCCGAGCCGGCCACGTCGTCGCTGTGGGCCCCCGCGGTCGCCGACCCCGGCGCGGAGACGCTGTTCTCGCGGTCGGTCTACGACAAGGCGGCGATGACGCTGCAGGCGCTGCGCGAGCGCATCGGCGAGCGGGCGTTCTGGCGGCTCGTGCGCACGTGGTACCGCGACCACCGCGACGCCAACGCCTCCACCGCCGACTTCACCCGCCTCGCCGAGCGGGTGTCGGGCCGCCAGCTCGACGGCTTCTTCCGCACCTGGCTGTACGGGACGGGCAAGCCGACGGACTGGTGAGGGGGGCACCCCGAGGCGATCCTGACCCACGACGCCCGCCGGAGCCCCACCGCGGTCATGCGCGGAGGGCGCCGGTGGGGGTGGGGGGCGGCTCGGGGCTCAGGCCCCGCGCAGGAACGGCAGGGCGCGCGCGATGCCGCGCTGGCGGGGCAGGGGCACGTGCGCGTGGCGCAGCAGGGCGACGACGCGGTGCGCGACGAGGCGCGGGCGCGCGTCGAGGGGCAGCGTGCCGCTCGCGCCCGCGGCGGCGGCCTCGTCGGCCCCGCTGCCGGGGTCGTCGCCCACGAGGACGAGCACCGGCAGGTCCCGGTCCGCGCCGTGCTCGCGGACCCAGCGGCAGACCGCCGTGCCGCTGAGGCCGGGCAGGTCCGCGGCGAGGACCGCGGCGTCGTACGCGCCCCCGCGCAGCGCGTCGAGCGCGGCGGCCCCGTGCTCGACGGCGTCGACGGCGAGCCAGCTGCGCACCAGGGCGCGCTCGAGCGCGGCGCGGCCGTCGCCGGCGGGCGCGGCGAGGAGCACCCGTGCCCGGGTGCCGGCGGTGCGCGGCAGGTGCTGGTCCACGGAGGATGCATCGGCGCCCGTACGGGTGGGCTCAAGCCGCCGGACGTACGCCGGGCGGGTGGTTCCGGCTCCGGAGCGTGGCACGGTCGTGCGCGGGGACCGACGCTGGCCCTGGGCGTGCACACGGCGCGGCCCAGCAGTCGGGGACGGTCGTCATGAGGACGTGCGCGGGGGCACCAGGACGGTGCGGCAGCGGCGGGGCGGGGAGCGGGGGGCGCACGGGCGCCGCCCGCGCGGCGCTGCGCGGCACGGGGCGGCCGTCGTGAGCGCGGCCGCCGCCGGCCCGGCGCCGGCCGCGGTGCCGCTGCGGGCGCACCGCGTCCTTCCCGTGCCGCGGGTCGACGACGCCGTCGGGCGCGGGGCGCTGCCGCCCCCGCCCGCCGGGGCTGCCGCGTCCCCCGCGACGGGCCCCCTGCCCGTCGCCACGGACGGCCCGGCCGGTGCGGTGGGCGGGGCGAGCGCCGCCGCGCCGGCCGGGCCCGCGCGCCCGAGCCCCCTCGAGGCGGCGCGGGCCGTCGACCACCTGCGCGTCGCCGTCACCACCGCCCTCGGCGTCCTGGACGGCGTCACCGCGACGCTGCGCCGGATGCGCAGCGAGGCCCTCGACGCGGCCGGGGGGCCGGGCGGGGCCGGGGACGGTCCGGTCGCCGGTCGCCCGGGGGGCGGGGCGGCCCTCGCGGCGCGCCCCGTCCCCGGCTTCGCCGTGGTCCGCCCGCCGGGGGCGGCCCCCGAGGCCGTCGAGGTGCCGGGCGTGCCGCCGGCGGCCGAGCTGCTCGACTGGCGGGCCGAGGACGGCGACGCCGTGAGCCGGGTCGAGGCGGCCCTCGCCCAGGTGCAGGCCGGACGCGTGGCGCTGGCCGCCGCCCTCGCGGACGCGCAGCAGCGGGTCACGAGCGCACCGGTGCGCTCCCCCGCCGCGGACGCCGGCGGCCCGGGCGCGGAGGGGGCCGGGCAGGGCCGCGGCGCCCGCGACGAGCGCGCCGCAGCCGCCGCGCGCGAGCAGCTCGTCGCCGGCAGGCTCGGGCTCGCCGGCCCGGGCCGCGCGACGGGCGACGACGCGCCCGCCGTCGCCGTGGCGCGCGAGGCGTACGAGCGGTCGGTGCGCCGCCTCGAGGAGGCCGAGCGGCTCGAGCGCTCCCCCGGTGCGGGACGGGCCGCCGAGCGGGCGGCCGAGCGGGCCGTCGAGCAGGCGGCCGAGCGCGGGGCCGACCGGGCCCCGGCCCGGGGCGCGGCCCTGGACGCAGCCTCCCGGCGAGCGGACGGGGCGCGCGAGGACCGCGCGGCGCAGGACGCCGCGCGCGCCGAGGAGGCGCGCACCGGGGCGCGCCGCGAGGCGCGGGCCGACGAGGCGGCCCGGGCCGAGCGGGCCGACGCGCTCGCCCGCGCCGCCCTGCTCGAGCGGGCCGCCGCCGGCGACCGGAGCCGGTCCGAGGACCGCGAGCGCGCCGAGCGCACGGACCGCCTGCGCGCCGAGGACCTCGCCCGGGGCGAGCGAGCCGCCGCCCGGGCCACCGCCGACCGGGCCGACGCGCAGCGCCGCGACGCCGACCGGGCCGACGCGGACCGGGCCGACGCGCAGCGCCGCGACGCCGACCGGGCCGACGCGGACCGGGCCCGCTCCGACCGGGCCGTGACCGCGCCCCGCCTGCTCGGCGCCGGCGACCCCGAGGGCGCCGCCCGGCCCGGCACCGGCGAGGACCGGGCCGCCTGACCCCTCCCCGGCGGCGATCATGCGCCTCGCCGGCGGCGATCATGCGCCTCCCCGGCGGCGATCATGCGCCTCCCCGGCGGGTACGGGTCGCGCACCGACCCGGCGAGAGGGGCCCGCCCATGTCCGCGAAGCAGCCCGACGAGATCGCCCGCGCGGCCGTGCGCACCGGCGCGCAGAAGGCGCGCACGTCCTGGGACAAGACGCTCGTCGCGTCGTTCCTGGCCGGCGCGTACATCGCCTTGGGCGGACTCGTGGCCGTCGTCGTGTCGAGCGGACTGGACCCGGAGGTCTGGGGCACCCTGCCGACCCTGTTCACGGGCGTCGCGTTCACGCTGGGGCTGGTGCTCGTCCTCCTGGCCGGGTCGAGCCTGCTCACCGGCAACATGCTGCTGGTGCCGCTGAGCGCCATGTCCGGGCGCATCGGGCTGGGCGACGTCGCGCGCAACCTGGGCCTGGTGCTCCTCGGCAACGTCGCCGGGGCGCTGCTCGTCGCGTTCTTCCTCGCCACCGAGACCGGGGTCATCGGCGGGCCGGGCAGCGCCGACGGGACGTCCGCCGCGATGACGTACGAGCGCCTGGCGGGCATCGCCGAGACGAAGGCGCTCGACGAGACCGCGTACCAGGTGTTCCTGCGGGCGGTCGGGGCGAACTGGCTCGTGTGCCTGGCCGTCTGGGTGGCGCTCGGCGCGGAGTCGGTCGGCAGCAAGGTCATCGGCCTGTTCCTGCCGGTCATGGCGTTCGTCGCCATGGGCTTCGACCACGTCGTGGCGAACATGTTCTTCCTGCCGGCGGCGGTCTGGGCCGGCGTGCCCGACCTCGGCTGGGGCGACGTGCTGCGCAACTGGGGCCTGGCCGGGATCGGCAACCTCGTCGGCGCGGTGGTCTTCGTCGCCACGACGTACTGGTACCTGTACCTCAAGGACCAGCCCGAGGACGCCACCGAGGCGGGCTGAGCCCCCGTCCCGCGAACCGGTTGCGCCGGGTTACCCACGAGTAGCACCATGGGGGCTACTGACGGGTAACCACAGCGGACGGTGCGGTCCGCGGGCGCCGAGGAGGGCGACGTGGGGCACTACCGGAGCAACCTGCGCGACATCGAGTTCCAGCTCTTCGAGGTCCTCGGGCGCGGGGAGGTGCTGGGGCGCGGACCGTACGAGGACGTCGACCGGGGCACCGCGCAGGCCGTCCTGTCCGAGGTCGAGGCGCTCGCGACGGGCCCGCTCGCCGAGCCGTTCGCCGACGCCGACCGCCACCCGCCGGTCTTCGACCCGGCGACCGGGAGCGTGACCCTGCCCGCGTCCTTCAAGCGCGCCTACCGCGCGTACGTCGACTCCGGCTGGTCCCAGCTCGACCTCCCGGCCGAGCTCGGCGGCGGCGCGGTGCCGCCGTCGCTGCGCTGGGCGGTCGCCGAGATGGTCCTCGGGGCGAACCCCGCCGTGCACATGTACGCGTCCGGGGCCGGCTCGGTGAACGTCTTCCACGAGCTGGGCACCCCGGAGCAGAGGCGCTGGGCCCGGACCTGGGCCGAGCGCGGCTGGGCCTCGACGATGGTGCTCACGGAGCCGGAGGCCGGCTCCGACGTCGGCGCGGGGCGCACCCGCGCGCACCCGCAGCCCGACGGCTCCTGGCACCTCGTCGGGACCAAGCGCTTCATCACCAGCGGCGAGCACGACCTCACCGAGAACATCGTCCACCTCGTCCTCGCCCGCCCCGAGGGCGTCCCCGGGGCGGGCGGCCCGGGCACCAAGGGCCTCTCGCTCTTCGTCGTGCCCAAGCACCTCGTGGACTGGGAGACCGGCGAGCTCGGTGCGCGCAACGGCGTGCGCGCCACCCACGTCGAGCACAAGATGGGCCTGAAGGTCTCGACGACGTGCGAGATGGCGTTCGGCGAGCGCGAGCCCGCAGTGGGCTGGCTGGTCGGCGAGGTGCACGACGGCATCCGGCAGATGTTCAGGGTCATCGAGTCGGCGCGGATGCTCGTCGGCACCAAGGCCATCGCGACGCTGTCGACGGGCTACCTCAACGCGCTGGCGTACGCGAAGGAGCGCGTGCAGGGCCCGGACATGACGCACCTCGGCGACGCCACCGCGCCGCGCGTCACCATCACCCACCACCCCGACGTGCGCCGCAGCCTCATGACCCAGAAGGCGCACGCCGAGGGGATGCGCGCGCTGGTCCTGTTCACCGCGTCCCTGCAGGACGAGGTGGCCCTGGCGCGCGCCGAGGGCACGGACGCGTCCGCCGCGGCGCGGCTCAACGACCTGCTGCTGCCGGTGGTCAAGGGCTACGGCTCGGAGCGCTCGTACGCCCTCCTCGGCTCCGAGGCGCTGCAGACGTTCGGCGGGTCGGGGTACCTGCAGGACCACCCGCTGGAGCAGTACGTCCGCGACAGCAAGATCGACACCCTGTACGAGGGCACGACCGCGATCCAGGGCCAGGACCTGTTCTTCCGCAAGGTGGTGCGCGACGAGGGCCGCGCGCTCGCCGACCTCGCCGGCCGGGTCGCCGAGACGGTGAAGGGCGACGTCGGCAACGGCCGGCTCGCCCGCGACCGCGAGCTGCTCGGGCGGGCGCTCGAGGACGTGCAGGGCATCGTCGCGACCATGGCGGCCTCGCTGCAGGCGTCCCGGCAGGACCCGCGGCGCGTGTACGAGGTCGGGCTCAACACCACCCGCCTGCTGCTGGCCGTCGGCGACGTGGTCGTCGCCTGGCTGCTGCTGCGCGGCGCCGAGGTCGCGGTCGCCCGGCTCGACGCGGGCGACGCCGGGGCGGACCGGGACTTCTACGAGGGCAAGGTCGCCGCGGCGCAGTGGTTCTGCCGCCAGGCGCTGCCGCCGCTGCGCGCCCAGCGGGCCGTCGCCGAGGCCACGGACCTCGCGGTGATGGACCTGCCGGAGGCGGCGTTCTGACGGGCTGCGGGGCCCGCGGTCAGCGCAGGGGGCGCCCCTCCGGCGCCTCCGGGTAGCGCAGAAGGCGCCCTTCTCGCGCTAGAAGCGCGAGAAGGGCGCCTTCTGCGGCACGGCGGGGCCGCTACGGTGCCGCGCGTGAAGGTCCTCGTCCTCAACGGCCCCAACCTCGGCCGGCTCGGCACGCGCGAGCCCGCGGTGTACGGCCGCACGACCCACGCCGAGCTCGCCGAGCAGTGCCGGGCGACGGGGGCCGCGCTGGGGCTCGACGTCGAGGTGCGCCAGACCGACGCGGAGCACGAGATGCTCGGCTGGCTGCACGAGGCCGCCGACGACGGCGCGGCGGTGGTGCTCAACCCGGCGGCGTGGACCCACACGTCCGTGGCCCTGCGCGACGCCTGCGCGGCGCTCACCGCCCCGCTCGTCGAGGTGCACATCAGCAACGTGCACGCCCGCGAGCCGTTCCGGGCGCACTCGTACGTCTCGGGCGTGGCCACCGGGGTCGTCGCCGGGCTCGGCACCGACGGCTACCTGCTGGCGCTGCGCTGGCTGGCCGGGCGGGCCGCTCAGGGCTGAGCGGAGCGCGACGCCCGGACGAGCCGCACGGCGTCCTGCAGCGACAGGTCGGGGTCGGCCCGGCGCACGGTGCGCACGGCGGCGACCTCGTCCTGCCCGGAGCACACGGTCGCGCGCACCCGCGCGTCGTCCCACCGGGCCAGCGCCGCGGCCGAGCGCGCCCGGCGGGTGGGCCGTCGGCGCAGCAGCGCGAGCTGCCAGAGGACGAGGGCGGCCGGCACGGCCGCGACCCAGCCGCCGCCCGCGGCGAGCGTCGCCACGGCGAGCACCACCGCCGCGCCCAGCAGGGCGAGCAGGGCCACCAGCTCGACGCGGTCCGCCCGCTCGAGCCGCTCCACGTCCCGGTCCGTCACCACGGCGCAGCAGCCTACGGGGCGGGCGGGGGCAGGAGCAGGACGCGCAGGTCGAGGAGCACGTGGAGCACCATCCCCGGCCAGAGCGAGCCGGTGTCGACGTACAGCCAGCCCAGCGCGAGGGCGAGCACCGCGGTGACGAGCACGCCCGCCCGGCCCTGGTAGAGGTGCGCCAGGCCGAACAGGGCCGCCCCCACCACGACGGGCAGCAGGCGGCCGGGGAGCACCGCGAGGAGCACGGTGAGCGCCAGCGCCCGGTAGACGACCTCCTCGGTGGTGCCGGCGGTGACGGCGACCGCGGCGAACCAGCGGCGCTCCCGGCGGGTGCGGGGGACGAGCACGTCGATGTCGCCGACGGTGCGCTGCGGCGCGCCGCGGCCCGACCGCACCGCGACGAGGACGGCGACGAGCCCGCCGGCGAGGCCGACGAGGACCCCGGCGTACCGCTGCAGGGACCCCTCGCGCGGGGCGCCGAACCCGACCTCGGCCCAGGTCGCCCCGCCGGCGAGGAGGACGGCCAGCGCGGCGAGCGCCGCGGTCCACGACACGGCCACCGTGAGCCGGTACATCCGCGTCCGCGCGAACGGGTCGCCGGCGGCCACGGCGGTGCGCACCCGGGCGACGTACCCGGGGCTCAGCAGCAGGTCCGCGACGACGAGGACGGCGAGCAGCGCCGCCCCCGCGGCGAGCCCCGCCCCGCTCACCCGCGCAGGGCGAGGACCGAGAGCAGCTCGTACGCGACGTGCGCCGCCGCGATGCCGGTGATCTCGGCGTGGTCGTACGCCGGGGCCACCTCGACGACGTCGGCACCGACGACGTCCAGCCCGGCGAGCCCGCGCAGGGTCTGCAGCAGCTCGCGGCTCGTGAGGCCGCCCGCCTCGGGCGTGCCGGTGCCCGGGGCGTGCGCCGGGTCGAGCACGTCGATGTCGACGGAGACGTAGACCGGGCCGTCGCCGAGCCGGCGGCGCATCCGCTCGACCAGCGAGGCCACGCCGTCGACCTCGTAGTCGTCCGAGCGGATGACCTGGAAGCCCAGCGTCCGGTCGTCCTCGAGGTCCTGGGCGCTGTAGAGCGGCCCGCGGGTGCCCATGTGCAGGCAGCGCTCGGGGTCGACGAGGCCCTCCTCCGCGGCCCGCCGGAAGGGCGTGCCGTGCGTGTACGGCGCCCCGAAGTACGTGTCCCACGTGTCCAGGTGCGCGTCGAAGTGCAGCACCGCGACCGGGCCGTGGTCCTTGGCCAGCGAGCGCAGGAGCGGCAGCGCGATGGTGTGGTCGCCGCCGAGGGTGAGCAGCCTGGCGCCGTCGGCGCGGACCGCGGTGGCGGCGCGCTCCACGGCGTCGATGGCCTCGCCCAGGTCGAACGGGTTGACGCCGACGTCGCCGGCGTCGGCGACCTGCTGGTCCCCGAACGGGTGGGCGCCGTTGGCCGGGTTGAACGGGCGCAGCAGCTTGGACGCGGCGCGCACGTGCGCGGGGCCGAACCGGGCGCCCGGGCGGTAGCTCACCCCGCTGTCGAACGGGACGCCGAGCACCGCCACGTCCGCGCGGGAGACCTCGTCGGTGCGCGGCAGCCGGGCGAAGGTCGCCGGCCCGGCGTAGCGCGGGACCTGCGTCGCGTCGACGGGGCCGACGACGCCGGCGGCGGTGGTGGTCCGCGGCAGGGGCGGGAGCTCGCTCATGCGCCCAGGGTCCACCGCCTCCCCGCGGTCGGTCAACTGTGGTTTCCTGGGGGCGTCGAGGAGTTTCCCGCCGCTCGAGGGGGTCCCGTGCCGGACGTCGCGCAGGACGCCCAGGTGGGGGCCCGGCTGCGCGCGGTGCGCCTCGCCCGGCGCATGACCCTCACCGAGCTCGCCGCGGCCAGCGGGCTCACCAAGGGCTTCCTGTCGCGCCTCGAGCGCGACCTGGCCACGGCGTCGGTCGCCGCGTTGGTCCGGGTCTGCGACGCGCTCGGGATCGCCGTCGGCAGCCTCTTCGAGCAGGCCCCGCCGGGCCAGGTGGTGCGAGCGGGCGAGGCGCCCGCGATCGCCTTCGGCGGCAGCGGGATGGTCGAGCGCCTCCTCACCCCGCGCGGCGAGCGGCGGCTGCAGGCCATCCTCGGCGAGGTCGCCCCGGGCGGGGGCAGCGGCGACGAGCGGTACGCCCTCCCGGCGCAGGTCGAGCTGGCCCTCGTGCTCGAGGGCGCGCTCGAGGTGCGCTTCGACGACGGCGCCACCGCGCTCGGGCCCGGCGACGCGCTGACCTTCGACCCCGCGGCGCCGCACAGCTTCCGGTCCCTGCGCCCCGACGGCCCGACCCGGGTCCTCTGGGTCCTGGCGCCGGCACTGCCGGACGACCGGACCCCGGACCTGCCCCCTGGTGCTCGCACCCCTGGTCCTCCCGCCCCTGCCCCGCACGACCCCGAGGAGCCCGCATGAACCCGCAGCCGTACTGGGTCGCCGGCCGGACGGCCACCGGCGACGACGTCGTCGAGGTGCGCCACCCGTACGACGACGGCCTCGCCGGCGCGACGTGGGACGCGACCCCGGCGCACGTGGAGGAGGCGGTGGCCGCCGCCCACGCCGTGCGCCACGAGCTCGCGGCGACCCCCGCCCACGTGCGCGCCGCCGCCCTCGACCACGTGTCCCGCCGCCTGCACGAGCGCCGCGAGGAGGTCGCCGCGCTCATCACCGCCGAGAACGGCAAGCCCCTGAGGTGGGCCCGCCTCGAGGTGGCCCGGGCGGTGTCGACGTTCCGCTGGGGGGCCGAGGAGGCCCGCCGCTGGTCCGGCGAGCTGCAGCGCCTCGACACCGACCCGGCCGCGACGGGGCGCATGGCGCTGGTGCGCCGCGCGCCCCGCGGGCCGGTGCTCGGCATCGCGCCGTTCAACTTCCCGCTCAACCTCGTGGCGCACAAGGTCTCCCCCGCGCTGGCGGCGGGCGCGCCGATCGTCGTCAAGCCCGCCCCCGCGACGCCCCTCACGGCGCTGCTGCTCGGCGAGCTGCTCGCCGAGACCGACCTGCCCGCGGGCGCCTGGTCGGTGCTGCCCATGCCGAACGAGGCGGCCGCCGCCCTCGTGCAGGACCCGCGCCTGCCGGTCGTCTCCTTCACCGGCTCGGTCCCCGTCGGGTGGGGCATCAAGGAGGCCGCGCCGCGCAAGCACGTCACCCTCGAGCTCGGCGGCAACGCGGCGGTGGTCGTCGCCCCCGACTGGTCCTCCGCGGAGGACCTCGCCGTCGCCGCGCGGCGCACGGCCACCTTCGCGATGTACCAGGCCGGCCAGTCGTGCATCGCCGTGCAGCGCGTGCTGGTGCACCGCTCCTCGTACGACGCCTTCCTGGAGCGGCTCGTCGCCGAGGTCGAGGCCCTCGGCACCGGGGACCCGCGCGACGAGGCGACCGACGTCGGCCCGCTCGTCGACGAGCGGGCCGCGCGCCGGGTCGAGGAGTGGGTCGCCGAGGCGGTTTCCCGTGGGACCACGGTCGTCACGGGCGGGACGCGCGAGGGGGCCTCGTTCGCGCCGACCGTCCTGACCGGCGCCCCGGACGACGTGAAGGTGGCCTGCGAGGAGGTCTTCGGCCCGGTCGTCGTCGTGGGGCCGTACGACGACGTCGACGAGGCGTTCGCCCGGGTCAACGCCTCGGACTTCGGCCTGCAGGCCGGCGTCTTCACGCACGACCTGCAGACCGCCTTCCGCGCGGGCCGCGTGCTCGAGGTGGGCGGCGTCGTCGTGGGGGACGTGCCGAGCTTCCGCGCGGACCAGATGCCCTACGGCGGCGTCAAGGACTCCGGGGTCGGCCGCGAGGGCGTGCGCGCGGCGATGCTCGACCTCACCGAGGAGCGGGTCCTCGTGCTCACCGGCATCGACGTGTGACGTCAGCGGCGGCCCGGGACCCCGCAGGTCCGGGCCGCCGCTGCCGATGGGCGGAGGTGCCCAGCCCCCTCGCCCCCCACGGCGGCTCCCTGCGCCGGCGGCTGCTCGCCCTCGTCCTGCTGCCGCTGACCGCTGGCGTCGCGGCCTCGGGCGGCCTCGTCGCCGACCGGCACGCCGACGTGGAGGCAGCTGCGCGGGCCGAGGCCGCCCTGCGCTCGGTGGACGCCCTGAGCGCGGCCCGCACGGCGGTGGTCCGCGAGGTCCTGCCCGCGTTCACCCAGCTCATCGTCGAGGACCCCGAGCTCGCGCGCGCCAGCGGCGTCGACGCGGGGGCCGCCACCCGGCTGAGCGTGGTCACCGGCCTGCAGCTGGGGGCCACCCGTCGGGGCACCGACGCGGCGCTGGCCGCCGTGCCCCAGGGGACCCGCGCCGGCGCCGTGGTCCGGGAGGTCGCCGCCGAGCTGCGGCGGCTGCGCGACGCCGAGGACCCGGACCTCGTCGCGCTCTACGACGACTACGACGCGCTGGTGCACCGCCTCGCGCGCGAGGAGCGCACCGAGGTGGCGGTCGCGCTGAGCAACGGGCTCGACCCGCTCATGCTCCGCGCGATCTCCGACCTGCAGGTGGTGAGCACGACGACGCAGGCGGCGAACACCGAGCTCCCGCTCTTCCTCAGCACCCGGGTGCCGCTCGGCACCGGCCTCGAGGCCAACCGCAGCCGCTGGCTGACGTACTGGGGCGCCTACCGGTCGGCACGGCTGCAGACGGACGGCCTCGGCACCCCGCTGGTCCGGGCCGCCTGGGAGCGGGCGGCAGCAGACCCCGCGCTGCGCGCCTTCGACGCCTTCAGCGAGCGGGCGGCCGGTGCCGGCACCGGCGCCGACGTCCTCAGCGTGCCGGAGGTCCTGCGGCTGCAGCTGCAGTCCGGCGCCCGGGACAGCGCGCTGGCCGCGGTGCAGCGCACCGCGACCGACCAGGCCGTGCGGCTCGCTGCCCAGCGGCGCGCCGATGCGCACGCGGCGCTGCTCGCCACCGTCGCCCTGTGCGCCCTCACCGCGCTGCTCGCGCTGCTCCTCGTCGTCCTCGTGGGGCGCGGGCTCACCCGCTCGCTCGGGCGGCTCGCCCAGGACGCGCGCGACGTCAGCGAGGGCCGCCTGGTCGACGTCGGCGAGTCCGGCCCGCGCGAGGTGCGCACGGCGGCACGCGCGCTGGGCACCACCGTCGCGGCGCTGCGCCAGGTCGAGGAGCAGGCGCGGCGCGTCGCGCGCGGCGACCTCGGCGACGTCGCCACCTCCCGCCCGCTGCCCGGCCCCCTCGGCGCCGCCGTGCACGCCTCGCTGCTCGGCATCGTCCACGCGATCCGCCAGCGCGAGGAGCTGCAGTCGACCCTCGCCCACCAGGCGGCGCACGACCAGCTCACCTCCCTGCCGAACCGGGCCCAGGCGCTGCGCCTCATCGAGGGGGCCCTGCACCGCGGCCGGCGCGCCGGCACCGCCGTCGGCCTGCTCTTCGTCGACCTCGACCACTTCAAGCGGGTCAACGACAGCCTGGGGCACGCCGCCGGCGACCAGGTGCTGCAGGAGGTCTCGCACCGCATGGAGCAGGTCGTACGCTCCGGAGACGTGGTGTGCCGGCTCGGCGGGGACGAGTTCGTCGTGCTGCTCGAGCGGGTCGACGACGACCCGCGCGCGCTGCTCGACCTGGCCCACCGCACCATCGCCGCGGTCTCGGCGCCGGTCCGCACCCACGGGCGCGACGTCACCGTCGGGGCGAGCGTCGGCATCGCCGTGGCCCGCGACGGCGACGGGTCCGCCAGCCGCCTGCTCGCCGAGGCCGACGCGGCGGCGTACCGCGCCAAGGCCGGCGGTCGCGGCGGCGCCGAGCTCTTCGACGACGCGCTGCGCAGCGAGCTGCAGCACCGCACGGAGCTGGAGGACGCCATCCGCTCCGGCCTGCGGGCCGGGGAGTTCCTGCTGCACTACCAGCCGGTCGTCGACGTCCCGAGCGGGGCGGTGCGCGGCTTCGAGGCGCTCATGCGCTGGGAGCGACGCGGGCACGGCCTGGTCGCCCCCGACGCGTTCATCCCGGTGGCGGAGAAGAGCAGCCTCGTCGCGGACCTCGGGCGCTTCGCGCTCGCCGAGGCGACCCGCCAGCTCGTGGCGTGGACCGGCGGGGGGCTCGTCGGCGACGACGTCACGGTCGCGGTCAACGTGTCCGGCCACCACCTCGCCGGCGGGCACGTCGTGGAGGACGTGCAGGACGCGCTCGCCGCCTCGGGGCTCGACCCGCGGCGCCTCGTCCTGGAGATCACCGAGACGACCGTCGTCGACGACCCCGTCGCCGTCGAGCGGCTCGCCGCGCTGCGCCGGCTCGGGGTGTCCGTCGCCATCGACGACTTCGGCACGGGCTACACCTCGATCGGCCAGCTGCAGCGGCTCCCCGTCGACACGCTCAAGATCGACCGGAGCTTCGTCGCCTCCACCGAGCCGCGCTACCGCGAGCTCGTGCACCTCATCGTCAGCGCCGCCCACACCTTCGGGCTGCGCGTCGTCGCCGAGGGCGTCGAGGAGTCCCACCAGCTCAGCGCCCTGCGCGAGGTCGGCTGCGACGAGGCGCAGGGGTTCCTCATCGCCCGCCCGATGCCCCCGGCGGCCGTGCTCGCGCAGGGGCCCGCCCGCGCCGGCGCGTCCTGATCCCGCCCGCGCTGCGGCACCCGGGGTACCGCAGAAGGCGCCCTTCTGGCGGCTAGTCCGCGAGAGGGGCGCCTTCTGCGGTTCCCGGGGGACCGCTCAGCCGCCGCGCACCCCGAGCGCCGCGAGGGGGACGGCCGCGCCGAGCAGCGCGTCACCGGCGGCGTTGGGGTGGTAGCAGTCGTGGCGCAGGTCCTCCCGCATGACCGTGGGGTCCTCGGGGTCGCGCAGGACCCGGTCGAAGTCGACGACCGCGTCGAAGGCGCCGCTGGTGCGGATCCAGCGGTTGACCGCCAGGCGCACGCGCTCCTTCGCGCTGCCGGCCGGGTTGCACATCGGCAGGACCGTCGCGCCGACCGTGCGCAGCCCCCGCGCCTCGGCGCGGCGCACGACCTCCTGCATCCCCCCGATGACCTGCCGCGCCGCCGCGGGCTCGGCGTTCTCGCCGCCCCCGATGTCGTTCGTGCCCTCGAGCAGCATCACGGTGCGCACGCCGGGCACCGACAGGACGTCGCGCTGGAGCCGGACCGGCGCGGGCTCGCCGCAGCACTGGCCGGTGGGGTCGTACGGGTTGGGCTGGCGGCTCACCGTGTTGCCGGAGATGCCGGCGTTGACGACGGAGAGCCGGTGCCGCGCGGGCACGGCGCGCAGCCGCTCGGCCAGCACGTCGGTCCAGCGGCGCCCGGGCGGGCCCACCGCCTGGTACCCGTCGGTGATGGAGTCGCCGAGCGTGACCAGCGCGCCGCGGGCGGCCGCGCGCCCCGCGACCACGTCCACCCACCAGGTCTGCCCCGGGTGGTAGCCGGTCTCCGTGCTGGGCGCGTCGCCGGGCAGCACGGGGTACGCGGGGAAGGACCGGTCGGACTCCTCGGCGGCGGTGTTGCCGCCGGTGCCGATGTACGACGCGGGCGGGTCCGCGGGGAACGGCGGGAACGTGTGGTCGTTGACCGGGCTGCCGGGCGCGTACACGCTCACCGCCACGTCGCGCCCGCCCGCGACGCGCAGCGGGACCGGGTCGCTCCAGGCCTGCCCGCCGGGCCGGATGCTCACCGAGCGCCGGCCGTCGAAGGTGAGGCGGTGGTTCGAGCCGGGGACCAGGCGGGCGGAGCCGTCGGCGACCGGCCGCCCGACCCAGGCCTCGCGCACCCGCACCGGGGCGTCGCCGTGCGGGTTGCCGAAGCGCACGCGGACGCTCGTGACGTCGACCGAGACCTTGGCGATCTGGCGCACGGTGGCGTCGGGGGCGGTCCCGTGCACGCCCTGCAGGCTCGACCCCCAGACGCCGGCGTACGTCGTCCCGGCGCGGGCCGCGGCGGACGCGCCGGCGCCGCCGCCCGCCGGGTCGGGCGCGGCCTGCGCCTGCGGCGCGACGAGCAGGGCGACGGCGGTGGCGGTCGCGGCGGCGGCGCCGAGCAGGCGGCGCAGCGTGGACGGCGGGGCGGGGGGCTCGGGACGCATGCGCACGCTCCACGACGACGGGGAGGGACCGGACGAGCGGGGCAGGTCTACCACCCCCCGTACCGTCACGGGAAGCCCCGGACCCCTCACGCACCGCGACCCCGACGCGCGAGGGCCCCCACCCGGCGTGCGGGTGGGGGCCCTGGGGCGGGTCGGTCAGGGGGTGACGGACTCCGGCACCTCGACGTCCTGCGGCAGGTCGTCGCGCAGGTTCTCGATGCGCTGCTCGAGTCGGTCCACGGCGCCCTCGTCGTTGAGGAACGTGGTGACGCCGGCGGCGAGCACGGCGGCCAGGAGCACCGCGAGGATGCTCAGCACGAGACCCCCGATGGCCACGCCCTTGCCGGTGACGCCGACCCGCCCGGCCATCTTCATGCCGACGATGCCGAGCACGATGCCGATGATGCCGAGCACGAGGCCGAGCGGGCTGAGGATGACGGTGAGCACCGACAGCAGCGCCGCGAGGCCGAACACGAGGGCGAAGACCGCCGCCGCGCTCGTCTTGGCGGGCTTGTGCGAGACGCGGTGCTCCACGTCGTCCCCGACGCGGGGGTCGTAGCCGGCCCGCTGGTACGCCGGCGGGTAGCCCCCGCGCCCGTGGTCGGTGTCGCGCCCGCGCACGTCGTCCTTGTCGAGGCGGCCGTCGCCGTCGCGGTCGAGCCGGTCGCGCACGCCGCCGCCCTGGTGGGCCGTGCCGTGGTCGGTGTCGCGCCCGCGCACGTCGTCCTTGTCGAGGCGGCCGTCGCCGTCGCGGTCGAGCCGGTCGCGCATCCCGCCGGAGCGCTCGGTCCGCCCGTCGGCGTGGCGCACCTCGATGCGGTCGTCCCCCGTGCCGGTCGTGCCGCCGGTGCGGCCGATCGACGTCGCACCGTTCTCGTTCGTGGCCATGCGTCCCCTCCTCGTTCGCAGCGCCACGGTCCGGCGCGTCCGCCACGGAGGCTCCCCGCGCCGCCGCCCCCGAAACGGGCGGTCGCAGATCAGCGGCCCTTTGTCAACCCCCAGGCGGCACGGGGCCGGGGGTGGCGGTCCGCGCTCAGAGCGCGGCGAAGGCCCCCTCGAGGATGCCGAGACCCTCCTCGAGCAGGTGCTCGGGCATGACGAGCGGCGGCAGGAAGCGCAGCACGTTGCCGTACGTCCCGGCGGTGAGGACGACGAGCCCCTCGGCGTGGCAGGCCCGGGCGACCCGCTGCGTGGTCTCGGCGTCCGGCTCGAGCGTGCCGGGGCGGACCAGCTCGAGGGCGACCATCGCGCCGCGGCCGCGGACGTCGCCGACGACCGGGTGCCGCTCCTGCAGGGCGCGCAGCCGCGGCAGCATCGCGGCGCCGATCGCGCGCGCGGCACCGGCCAGGTCGAGCTCGCGCATCGTCTCGATGCTGGCGAGCGCCGCGGCGCAGGCCAGCGGGTTGCCGCCGTACGTCCCCCCGAGGCCGCCCGCGTGCACCGCGTCCATGACCTCGGCCCGCCCGGTGACGGCGGCGAGCGGCAGGCCGCCGGCGATGCCCTTGGCGGTGGTGACGAGGTCGGGCACGACGTCCTCGTCCTCGCAGGCGAACCAGTCGCCGGTGCGGCAGAAGCCGGTCTGGATCTCGTCGGCGACGAAGAGCGCGCCGTTCTCGCGGCACCAGGCGGACACCGCCGGCAGGAAGCCGGGCGCCGGCACGACGAAGCCGCCCTCGCCCTGCACCGGCTCGATGAGCACCGCGGCGACGTTCCCGGCGCCGACCTGCACCTCCACCTGGCGCAGCGCGCGCTCGGCCGCCTCGGCGCCCGTCATGCCCTCGGGGTCGCGGAACGGGTACGACATCGGCACCCGGTAGACCTCGCCGGCGAACGGCCCGAAGCGGTGCTTGTACGGCATGCTCTTCGCCGTCAGCGCCATCGTGAGGTTGGTGCGCCCGTGGTACGCGTGGTCGAACACCACGACCGCCTGGCGCCCGGTCGCGTGCCGCGCGATCTTCACGGCGTTCTCGACGGCCTCGGACCCCGAGTTGAACAGCGCCGAGCGCTTCTCGTACGAGCCCGGGGTCACCTCGGCGAGCCGCTCGCAGACCGCGACGTACCCCTCGTAGGGCGTCACCATGAAGCACGTGTGCGTGAAGTCGGCGACCTGCGCCTGCACCGCGTCGACGACCCGCGGCGCGGCGTTGCCGACGTTGACCACGGCGATGCCGGCGCCGAAGTCGATGAGCGAGTTGCCGTCGACGTCGACGAGCACCCCGCCCCCGGCCCGCTCGACGAACACCGGCAGCGTGGTGCCGACGCCGGCCGAGACCACGGCGCGGCGCCGCTCGAGGAGCGCCTGCGAGCGGGGGCCCGGCAGGGCGGTGACCAGCCGGCGCTCCTGCGCGGGCGCGCCCGTCGCCCTCTCCGTCGCGGTGCCGGTCACGGTGCCTCCAGGGGCTGCTCGGGGTGGTGCTCGGGTGCTCTGCAGGGGGTGCCCGGGCCGCCGCTGCGGGCAGCGTCCCGGCACGACCACGGTAGTCGCCACCGCCACCATGAAACCAGGGTTGACAGAGGAGCAACCCGAGGTGATCCTCCGACGAGGGCCCGCGCGCCCGCCCCAGACGACCCCAGGAGCCCGCCCGTGACCTCCGCCGTCCCCGTCGCCGCCCACGACGAGCCGTACGACGCCGACCGGGCCGACCGGGCGGCCCGCCCGCTCACCGCCTTCGGGCCGGACTTCCCCTTCGCGTACGACGACTACCTGCGCCACCCGGCGGGCCTCGGCACCATCCCGGCCTCCGCGGTCGGCACCGAGGTCGCGGTCGTCGGCGGCGGGCTCGCCGGCGTCGTCACGGCGTACGAGCTCATGCGGCTCGGGCTCAAGCCCGTCGTCTACGAGGCGCACCAGATCGGCGGCCGGCTGCGCTCGGTCGGGTTCGAGGGCCACCCGGGCGTCGTCGCGGAGATGGGCGCGATGCGCTTCCCGCCGTCCTCGACGGCGTTCTGGCACTACGTCGACGCCGTCGGGCTGACCACGAAGCCGTTCCCCAACCCGCTCGACATCGCCACCCCGAGCACCGTCATCGACCTCAAGGGCGAGTCGCACTACGCGCGCACCCTCGACGACCTGCCCAAGGTCTACCGCGAGGTCGCCGACGCCTGGCACGCCGCCCTCGTCAGCGGGGCGCGCTACGACGAGATGCAGGAGGCGATCCGCGACCGCGACGCCGCGCGCGTCAAGGAGATCTGGAACGACCTGGTGCGCCGGCTCGACGACCAGACGTTCTACGGGTTCCTGTCGCAGCAGCCGTCGTTCCGCTCGTTCCGGCACCGCGAGATCTTCGGGCAGGTCGGGTTCGGCACGGGCGGCTGGGACACGGACTTCCCGAACTCCATCCTCGAGATCCTGCGCGTCGTCTACACCGGCCTCGACGACGAGCACCGCAGCATCGTCGGCGGCAGCCAGCAGCTGCCGCTGCGCCTGTGGAAGCGCTCTCCGGAGCGGATGGCCCACTGGCCCGCCGGCACCACGCTCGCGGACCTGCACCCGCTCGGGCAGCCGCGGCCCGCGGTCACGCACCTGCGCCGGACGCACCCGGGCAGCATCACGGTGACCGACGCGGGCGGCGAGATCCGCACGTACCCCGCGGCCGTGTTCACCGCCCAGAGCTGGATGCTGCTCAGCCGCATCCAGTGCGACGACGCGCTGTTCCCCATCGACCACTGGACGGCGATCGAGCGCACCCACTACATGGGCTCGTCGAAGCTCTTCGCCCTCGTGGACCGCCCGTTCTGGCGCGACACCGACCCCGAGACCGGCCGCGACGTCATGTCGATGACGCTCACCGACCGGATGACGCGGGGGACGTACCTCCTCGACCACGGGCCCGACCGCCCGGGCCTGGTCTGCCTGTCGTACACGTGGTCGGACGACTCGCTGAAGTGGCTGCCGCTCTCGGCCGAGGAGCGGCTCGAGGTGATGCTCGCGTCGCTGAAGGAGGTCTACCCCAAGGTCGACCTGCGCCGGCACATCATCGCCACCCCCGTGACGATCTCGTGGGAGGCCGAGCGCGACTTCATGGGCGCGTTCAAGGCCAACCTGCCGGGCCACTACCGCTACCAGGAGCGGCTCTTCACCCACTTCAAGCAGGACCGCCTGCCCGAGCGCTACCGCGGGCTGTTCCTCGCCGGCGACGACGTGTCCTGGACCGCCGGCTGGGCCGAGGGCGCCGTGCAGACCGCCCTCAACGCCGTCTGGGGCGTCATGACCCACTTCGGCGGGCGCACCCACCCCGACAACCCCGGGCCCGGCGACGCCTTCGACGCCATCGCCCCCCTCGTCCTGCCCGACCAGGCCGACTGACCGCGCGTCGCCGCCATCCCCGCATGATCGCGGCGGCCGTTCCCTGCGGCGATCATGCGGAGATGGCGGAGCCGCCGCTCACGGCAGGATCGCGTCCACGTAGCCCCCGTCGACCCGCAGGGCGCCGCCGGTGGTGGCGGACGCGGCGTCGGAGGCGAGGTAGGTGCACATGCTCGCGATCTCCTCGGGCTCGATGAGCCGCTGCAGGAGCGACTGGGGGCGGTGCTCGCGCATGAACCGCCGCTGCGCCTCGTCCCACGGCAGGTCCTCGCCGACGAGCGAGCGGGCGAAGTCCTCCACGCCGCCGGTGTGCGTGGGGCCGGCCATGACCGTGTTGACGGTGACGCCGGTGCCGGCGACGGCCTTGGCGTAGCCGCGGGACACCGCGAGCAGCGCGGTCTTGGTGACGCCGTAGTGCACCATCTCCGCGGGGATCGCGACCGCGGAGTCGCTCGCGACGAACTGCACGCGCCCCCAGCCCCGCTCGACCATGCCGGGCAGGTACTCCCGCGCGAGCCGCACCCCCGACAGCACGTTGACCTCGAAGTAGCGGCGCCACTCGTCGTCGTCCACCTCGAGCACCGGCTTGGCGCCGAAGATCCCCAGGTTGTTGACGAGCACGTCCACCACCGGCTCCGCCTCGAGGACCGTGCGCGCGCCCTCGGCCGTGGCGACGTCGGCGGCGACCCCGCGGAACGCGCCCCCCGGCACCTCCTGCTCGAGCTCGCGCACGACCGCCGCGACGCGGTCGGGGTCGCGCCCGTTGACGACCGCCGTGGCACCGGCCCGGGCGAGCCCGACGGCGACGGCCCGGCCGATGCCCTGCGTCGAGCCGGTGACCAGGGCCGTGCGCCCGCTCAGGTCGATCTGCACGCTGCCTCCTCGGGACCCGCTGCCTCCGCTCCGGGGCGGGCCTACCCGCGGGCGCGGGCGGGCACCCCCGCCCGCGCGGCCGCCCGGTCAGACGGTCCCGTACGACGCCGCCGCGCCGCTCTCCGGCGCGGTGGCCTCGGGCGCCGTGCCCTCGGGCACCACGCCCTCCGGCGGCACGCCGCCGCCCCGTCCGCCGGGGCAGTCCTCGGCCGGGGGCACCGCGCCGTCGGCGGCCGCCGGGACGTACCCCCGCCCGCTCGTGCTGGTCCCCGTCCCCGACCCGGCGTCGGACGTCGTGGCCGCCGCGATGCCGTAGCCGCCGAGCACGAGGCCCGCGCTGAGGGCGGTCGCCGCGCCCAGGCGGCCCAGGTTCGCGCGCCACCAGGCGGCGCCCTCCGCGCGGCGGACCCGGGGGGTGGGCGTGCTCTCGCTCATGGTCGCTCCTCTCCCGCGGCGCCCCTGCGGCGCCGGTAGGACAGAGGCTCGGCCCCGGCCCTGTGCCGCGGCTGCCGTGCCCCTGTGCGTCCGCTGTGGACCGGTACGGGTCCCCCGTCCGGGCTAAGGCCGCTCCGTCCGGCTGCCGAGGGAGCAGGGACCGGGCGCCCCCGCGGGGGCGCCGCACCCCGGCGGGCGGAGGACCGTGGACGGCGACGGGCGCGTGGTGTCGTACGGCGAGGTCCTCCGCGTGCGCGAGTTCCGCGCGCTGTGGGGGGCGCTGCTCCTGAGCCGGCTCGGCGACCAGCTCGCGGCGGTGGCGCTGTCGCTGCTCGTGTACGAGCGGACCGGGTCACCGCTGCTGACGGCGGCGACGTACGCGGTCACCTTCCTGCCCGTCCTCGTCGGCGCCCCGCTCCTCGCCGGGCTCGCCGACGCCCTGCCCCGCCGCGAGCTCATGGTCGGCTGCGACGTCGCCCGCGCCCTGCTCGTGGCGGCGATGGCGCTGCCGGGGGTGCCGGTGGCGGTGCTCCTCGTCCTGCTCTTCCTCGTCGCGCTGCTCGACGCCCCCTTCACGGCCGCCCGCGCGGCGACGACCGCCGCGATCCTCACCGGCGAGCGGTACGTCGTCGGCGCCGCCGTCGTCACCGTCACCGGCGAGGCCGCGCAGGTGCTCGGCTTCCTCCTCGGCGGGCTCGGCGTGCTGCTCCTCGGCACCCAGGGGGCGCTGCTGGCCAACGCGGGGACGTACGCGCTGTCCGCGCTCCTGCTCCGCTCCCTCGCCCCCCGCCCCGCCGCGGGCGGCGGCGCCCCCGGCTCCGGCGCGCTGGCCCGGCACCTCGGCGGGCTGCGCGAGGGCGGGCGCCTCGTCCTCGGCGACCCCGCGCTGCGCCGCCTGGCGACGCTCGCCTGGCTGTCGGCCGCCTACGTGGTGCCCGAGGCCCTCGCGGTCCCGTACGCGGGCGCGGCCGGCGGCGTCGCCGTCGGCCTCCTGCTCGCGGCGAACCCGCTCGGCACGGTCGTCGGCTCGGTGCTGCTGGCCCGGCTCGTGCCGGCCGCGACCCGGCTGCGCCTCATGGGCCCGCTCGCGCTGCTCGCGTGCCTGCCGCTCGTGGCGTGCCTGGCGTCGCCGCCGTGGCCGGTGGTCGCGGCGCTGCTCGTGCTGTCCGGCCTGGGCTCGTCCTACAACCTGCCGGCCAGCGCCGCGTTCGTCGCCGCGGTGCCCGACCGGCTGCGCGGTACGGCCTTCGGCGTCGTCGGCGCCGGCATGGCCGGCGGGCAGGGCCTCGCCCTCGTGCTCGCCGGGGCCCTCGCCGAGCACCTCGCGCCGGGGACCGTCATGGCCCTCGCGGGGGCGCTCGGCTGCCTCGTCGCCCTGCGGGTCCTCCGGCCCGGTGCGCCCGGGACCTCCGCCTCACCTGCAGTGACCATGAGCCCTGGATCGGTCACGCTGAGCGACTAGCGGGTCACACAGCCCCTGAGAAGTTACGCAGCGTGGCCGTCGCGCGCCACATCCCCGGATTCCTAACGTTGTGTGCATGACGACGACACAGCGCGCGGCGGGCCCCGGCCCCCGGCGGGAGCCGGGGGAGGTGCGCGGGATGAGCAAGATGTGGGCCTGAGCCGCGAGCTCGAACCAGGAGTCACGAAGGGGCGGTGCGCCGAGCACCGCCCCTTCGTCGTGCCGGGACCTCAGGTGCAGGCGACGAGGGCCGAAGGGCCCGGTGGACGACGACGCGAAGGACAGGAGGGGACGTGGACGCCGGCACCCGTGGGCGGGACCCGCTCCGCCTGCTGGTCGCGGGATGCGCGGCGGCCGTCGTCCTCACCGTCGCCATCGCCATCGCCATCGCGGCGGCCCACCCCGCGCCCAGGGCGATCGACGTCCTAGCGTGCGCGACCACGATGCTCTGCGCGATCTTCCTGCGCCTGGATGTGCGCGTGGGGAGCCACCGTGTCCGCACCACGTGGCTCGAGGCCGCGATCGTCCTCGCCGTGTTCGTGCTGCCCGGCGCGTGGGTCACCCTGTGCGCCTGCGCCGCCATGCTCCTCGCCCAGCGCATCGAGGGACTCCCGCGTCCGAAGGTGCTCGTCAACGCGGCCAGCGCCACTGTGGGCGCCGGCCTCGCCAGCGCCGTCTACGGCCCCCTGGCCTCCGCGGGCGCAGGCCTGGTCGCCATGGGAGCTGTCCTCGCCGCCGTCGTCTTCACCGTCGTGAGCGACGTCGTCGTGTCCCTCGCCGTCGCGCTCTCGCAGGGCCTCCGCGTCCGCGACCTGATGCGCGAGGGGATCGGTCTCACCGTCCTCACGACGCTCGGCAACGTCCTCGCCGCCCTCGGCGTGCTAGCCCTGCTGCAGTGGGAGCCCAAGCTCCTGCTCGCCCTGCCCCCGCTGCTGCTGGCGCTGCAGTCCGCGTACCGGAACCGCCTCGACGCGCGCCTCGAGCGCGAGACCTGGGAGGGCCTGTCCGAGGCGACGTCCCGCCTCGCGGTGCTCGACCCGCAGGCCGTGGCCGAGCGGGCGGTGGCGGACCTGGCGGCGCTCTTCCGCGCCGAGCAGGTCGTGGTCGAGGTGACCGACGCGGCCCTGGGCCCCGTGCGGGCGGGAGGTGGCGACGGCCGGGCCGAGGTGGTGCGCCCCCTGCGGGACGGGTCGGGCACCGTCGGCGAGGTGCGCCTGCACTTCGGCGGCGCGGTCGCGCTGACGCCGCGGGAGGAGGCGAGCCTCACGACGTACCTCAGCGCCCTGACCACCGCGGTCCGCAACGCGGCCACCCACCGGCGCCGCGCCCACGAGGCCGAGCACGACCCGCTGACCGGCCTCGGCAACCGCGTGCTGCTCGGCCGGGCCATGGCCGACGCCCTCGCGCCGGCGGGCGGCTCGCCCGTGGTGGCGCTGGCGCTGCTCGACCTCGACCACTTCAAGCAGGTCAACGACGGCCTCGGGCACACCGCGGGCGACGAGCTGCTCGTGCTCGTGGCGGAGCGGCTCGTCGCGGCCGCCGGCGACGGGCTCGTCGCCCGGCTCGGCGGCGACGAGTTCGCGGTCCTGCTGCAGGGGCTCGCGGACGAGGCGGAGGGGGAGCGGCGCGTCCGCGACCTCGTCGACGCCCTCGAGGACCCGCTGCCCCTCGCCGGCATGGCCGTGCGGGTGGAGCCGAGCGTCGGCGTCGCGTACGCCCGCCGCGGCGACCACCCCGGCGTCGGCGAGCTGGTGCGCCGGGCCGACGTCGCCATGTACGTCGCCAAGAGCGGCGGGACGGTCGTGGAGGCGTACGACCCGGCGCGCGACGGCTCGACCGCGCAGGCGCTCGGCGTGCTCGGCGAGCTGCGCGGGGCGATGCGGCGCGGCGAGCTGGTGCTGCACTACCAGCGCAAGGAGTGCCTGCGCACCGGGCGCGTCGTGGGCGCCGAGGCCCTCGTGCGGTGGCGGCACCCCGAGCGGGGCCTGCTCGGGCCGGGCGCCTTCGTGCCGCAGGTCGAGGCCAGCTCGCTCGTCGGCGAGTTCACGCTCCACGTGCTCGACCTCGCGCTCGCCGAGGCTGCCACCTGGCGCCGCGAGGGCCACGACGTGCCGGTCGCCGTGAACCTGTCCGCGCGGCTGCTGCTCGACGCCGACCTGCCCGTACGGGTCGCCGACCGGCTCGCCCGCCACGGCCTCGCCCCCGACGCGCTCGTCCTCGAGGTCACCGAGACCGTCGCCAAGAGCGAGCTCGAGGTCGTCGACCGCGTGCTGCGCGGCCTGCACGCGCTCGGGGTGCACCTCAGCGTCGACGACTTCGGCACGGGGTGGTCGTCCATGACGTTCCTGTCCCGCACCGCGCTGCACGAGGTGAAGATCGACCGGCGCTTCGTCGCCGGCATGCTCGGCCGCCCCACCGACGCGGCCGTCGTGCGCGCCACCGTCGAGCTCGCCCGCGGCTCGGGGCTCGTGGTCGTCGCCGAGGGCATCGAGGAGCCGGCGCAGCGCGCCGCCCTGCTGGCGGCCGGCGTCGAGGTCGGCCAGGGGTACCTGCTGGGCCGGCCCGTGCCCGCCGCCGAGTTCCGCCGGTCGCTGGAGCGTGCGCCGGTCGCGCCGGTGCCCGCGGTCGCCGCAGCGGCCGTGCCGGTGCCGCGCCCGGGGCCGTACGCGCTGCGCCCCAGCGCCTGACGCGTCCCCATGAGGGGCACCCCCAGGCGCTCACGGCCCCTGAGGGTGCCCCTCAGCAGACTCGACTCTGCTGGGGGTGCCCCTCACGCGCAGATCCCGCCTCGGGGTGCCCCTCATGGGCGCAGCGTCCGCCTGGGGGTGCCCCTCATGGGCGACGCGTCAGGCCTCCCCGCCGCCCGTCCCCGTGGTGCGCCGCGACGCCCCGGGCTCCCCGACGCCGTGCGCGTCCTGGCCGTCGCGCTGCTGCTCGACCTCGTCGACGGGCACGAGGATGGGCCGCAGCCGCACCCAGAGCAGGAAGAGGCCGCCGACCACGAGCAGGCCCAGGCCGGTCCACAGGTTGATGTTGAGGTCGTCGGCCTTCGCGAGCTGCTCCTCGGTGGTGAAGAACAGCCCCATGACCGTGAGGATCACGCCGTAGACGACGAGCAGCGCGCCGATGACCGTGCGGACGTCGAACGCGCCGGCCTTCTCGCGCCGGCCGGAGGACGGGCCCGACGGGCCGCCGGAGGAGGGGGAGGTGGACGGGGTGTGCGCCATGGTGCCCTCCGGTCAGGCGAAGACGATGTTGAGGACGACGATGAGGGCGAAGGAGATCCCCGCGAGGAGCGTGGGGCGCCGCCACCACACCGCGTCCTCGCCGACGGGCTGCTCGGTCCGCTGCTCCTTGGGCGTCAGCGAGTAGACGAGGCCGCGCAGCTCGGAGTCCGGCTTCGGCTGCGTCCGCAGGGTGACGAGCACGCTGAGCACGATGTCGACGGCGAACGCGACGCCGGCCGCGAGGAACGCCGCGCCCTGGCCGGGCAGGTCTAGCACACCGGTCTCGGAGAGCACGAAGACCGTGACCGCGGAGAGGGTGCCGGCGACGAGGCCGACCCAGCCGGCCGTCGGCGTCATCCGCTTCCAGAACATGCCGAGGATGAACGTGGCGAACAGCGGCGCGTTGAAGAAGGAGAACAGCTGCTGCAGGTAGTCCATGAGGTTCGCGTAGCCCGAGGCCACGAACGCCGTGCCGATGGCGCCGACGGTCCCGACCACCGTCACGACCCGGCCGACCCGCAGGTAGTACGCGTCGGGGCGGTCCTTCCTGATGTACGTCTGCCAGATGTCGTAGCTGAAGACGGTGTTGAGCGAGCTGACGTTCGCCGCCATGCCCGCCATGAACGCGGCGAGCAGGCCGGTGAGCGCGAGGCCCAGCAGGCCGTTGGGCAGCAGGTCGCGAATGAGGAGCAGCAGCGCGTCGTTGTAGTCGACGCTGCCGGTGCCCTCGGCCTTGAACTGCACGAGCTCGGAGACCTCGACCGCGGCGATCATCCCGGGGATGACGACGATGAAGGGGATGAAGATCTTCGGGAACGACCCGATGATCGGGGTGCGGCGCGCGGCGCTCATGTTCTTCGTCGCCATGGCGCGCTGCACCTCGACGAAGTTCGTCGTCCAGTAGCCGAACGAGAGGACGAAGCCGAGGCCGAAGACGATGCCGATGACCGACAGGACGTCGGAGCCGAAGCCGGACAGGGCGTTCCCGGGCCAGGCCGACAGCTGCTCGGCGCCGCCGGGGCTCGCGCTCACCTCGTCCACGAGGCCGCCCCAGCCGCCGACGCGGTGCAGGCCGACGAGGGTCAGCGGCAGCAGCGCCGCGACGATGACGAAGAACTGCAGGACCTCGTTGTAGATGGCCGCCGAGAGCCCGCCGAGGAAGGTGTACGTCAGCACGATGGCGGCGGCGACGACGACCGACAGCCACAGCGGCCAGCCCAGCAGCACCTCGACGACCGAGCCGAGCAGGAACAGGTTCACGCCCGCGATGAGCACCTGCGCCAGCGCGAAGCTGATCGCGTTGACGAGGTGGGCGCCGGGGCCGAAGCGGCGCAGCATGAACTCGGGGACGCTGCGCACCCCGGAGCCGTAGTAGAAGGGCATCATGACGATGCCGAGGAACAGCATGGCCGGGACCGCGCCGATCCAGAAGTAGTGCATCGTCGCCATGCCGTACTGCGCGCCGTTCGCCGACATGCCGACGATCTCGATGGCGCCGAGGTTGGCCGAGATGAAGGCCAGGCCCGTCACCCACGCGGGCAGCGAGCGCCCCGACAGGAAGAAGTCCAGGCTCGTCGACACGGCCCGGCGGGCGAGGAACCCGATGCCCAGCACGAAGACGAAGAAGATCGCGACGATCGCGTAGTCGACGGCGACCGCGTCCAGGCGGAGCTCCTCCGCGGAGACCAGCATCCGTGCTCCTCTCACCCGGCACGGAGCGTTCGTTGCCCGCGCGCACGGAGGGCGGTCCCCCGTACGACCCGGGGCGAAACGGGGGTCAGGGACGCAGGTCGGTGACGATGCGGGGCCCGCCGGACGGGTCGACGCGCACCGGCAGCTCCCACTCCCCCTGGTGGACGCGGCACACGGCGTCCTCACCGGCGCCGCAGGAGGCGGCCGACGCCGACACGAGCAGCACGCCCTCGCCGACGGCGGGGTCCAGCTCGAGGTCCCGTACGAGGCCCGGGGCGCGCCCCGCTCCCCCGCGCAGCAGAGCGGCGGGCGCGGCGGCGACGGCGAGGCGGGTGGCGGGGCCGTACCGCTCGTCGAGCGCCTCGCCCTCGGGCGGGGCGAAGCGCACCTCGAGGCGGGCGGCGGGCGCGACCGGCTGCGGCGCGCGCCGCTGCTCCTGCCGCACCCCGACCTGCGTGCCCGGCCCGAGCGGCACCCGCCGCAGCGCGTGGGCCGCGGACTCCACCACGAGCAGCGCGCCGCCGTCGACGACCGCGGCGACCGGCTCGGCGAGCCCCGTCGCGAGGGTGGTGACCCGGCCCGACGCCGGGTCGTAGCGGCGGACGGCGCCGTCGTACGTGTCGAGGACGCCGACCGCGCCGTCCGGCAGCGCCACGAGCCCCTGCGGGTGCTGCAGCAGCGCCTCCTCGCCCGGCCCGTCGCGGTGACCGTGCGCGAAGAGCCCCTGGCCCACCGCCGTCGCCACCCGCCCGCCCCGGACCCGGCGCAGCGCCGAGGACTCCGCGTCGGCCACCCACAGGTCCCCGCCCACCACCGCGAGCCCCGACGGCTGCGCGAACCACGCGTCCGCCAGCGCGCCGTCGACGAGCCCCTCGCGCCCGGTGCCGGCGAGGTCGGCGACGGTCCCGCCGAGCGGGTCGTACGCGAGCAGCCGGTGCAGCCCCGCCGCCGCGACGACCACCCGCCCCTCGTGCCAGGCGACGTCCCAGGGCGACGAGCGCGGGACGACGAGCAGGGTGCGCAGCGACCCGTCGGCGAGCCGGAGCCCGCGCAGGGCGTGGTTGCCGGTGTCGGCGACGACGACGTCGTAGCCGGCCCGCGCGGCGACGCCGGGCGGGAGCAGGAGCAGCCCCCGCGGCTCTGCCAGGCGGTGCGGGCCGGGGCCGCGGGTGCCGTCGCCGGCGACGCGGGTGCCGTCGGGCCGGACGAGCGCGTGGTGGCCGGTGTCGGCGACGAGCAGCCCGCCGTCGGGCAGGCGCAGCAGCCCGGCGGGGAAGCGCAGCCCCCCGGGGTCCCCGGGCGGGGCGACGCCCGGCGGCGGGCCGGGGCGCAGGTGCGCGCGCTGCTCGTCGAGGAGCCGCTCGACGGTGCCGGCGAGCTCGGCGGCGTGGCCCTCGCCGACGTACGTCGCCGCGACGTAGCCGCGCGGGTCGACGACGACGAGCGTGGGCCAGGCCGAGACCGCGTACGCCCCCCAGGTCGCCCGGTCCGCGTCGTCGAGGACCGGGTGGGCGACCCCGTGCCGGGACACGGCGTCGCGGACCGCCGCCGGGTCCGCCTCGTGCGGGAACTTCG
This sequence comes from Vallicoccus soli, assembly GCF_003594885.1. Taxonomy (NCBI): domain Bacteria; kingdom Bacillati; phylum Actinomycetota; class Actinomycetes; order Motilibacterales; family Vallicoccaceae; genus Vallicoccus; species Vallicoccus soli. Next base: position 138,758 of record NZ_QZEZ01000007.1, on the reverse strand, counting down.
GCGAGTGCACGCCGAGCACGACGACGACGTCGGGGTGCGCGGCCTCCAGCGGCCGGAGCTCGTCGAGCACGTGCAGGCAGTTGACGCACCCCGCGGTCCAGAAGTGCAGCACGACGACCCGACCGCGCAGGTCGGGCAGGTCGAGCCGTTCCGCACCCACCCACCCGCGGCCCGCGAGGCGCGGCGCGCGGACCCTCACGCGCTCACCGCAGGACGCGGTCGTCGAGCACCGGGAACCGCTCGCGCACCCCGTCGGTCGCCGCCGGGTCGACGTCCACCTCCAGGACCTGCTCGGAGGGGGACGCCTCGCCGTGCAGCGCCCCCCAGGCGTCGACGACGAGCGAGCGCCCGCCGAGCGCCGTCGACCCCTGCCGGCCGGCAGCGTTGCAGGCCACGACGAGCAGCTGGTCCTCGACGGCGCGGGCGCGCACGAGCAGCGACCAGTGCGCGATGCGCGGCTCGGGCCAGCCGGCGACGAGCAGCAGGGTGCGGGCCCCGCGGTCGACGAGCGCGCGGAACAGCTCCGGGAAGCGCAGGTCGTAGCAGGTCGCCAGCCCGGTCGGCCCCCACGGCGCGTCCCACACGACCGGCCCCTCGCCGGGGCTCAGCAGGGACGGCTCGCCGCGCTCCGGGGAGTGCAGGCCGAACAGGTGCACCTTCCGGTACGTCGCCGCGACCTCCCCGTCGGGTCCCAGCACCACGGAGGTGTTGTGCAGCCGGTCGCCGTCGCGCTCGACGAAGGAGCCCATGTGCACGTGCGCGCCGGTGTCGCGCGCCGCGTCCGCCATCGCCCGCACGGTGGGGCCGTCGAGCGGCTCCGCGGCGTCGGCCCAGCCGTCGTACCCGAACGCGCCCACCGGCCACAGCTCCGGCAGGACGACGAGGTCGGCCCCGCGCTGCTCGCGCACGAGCGCGGCGGCGCGCTCGACGCGCGCCGCGAGCGGCTGGTCGAGGTCGGTGGCCAGCTGCAGCAGGGCGGTGCGCACCCGACCACTCTGCCAGGCGCGCCGTCAGCGCACGGTGCGCCGGTCGTCCGGCAGCCGCCGCGTCGTGCCGCGGCGGTCGAGGAGCTCCAGCAGGGGTACGGCGACCCGTCGGCTCGTGCCGAGCGCCTGGCGGGCCTGCGACAGCGTGAACGGCTGCTCGACGCCCGCCAGCACCGCGCCGGCCCGGTCGAGCGCGTCGGGCGCCAGCACCACGCCCTCGGCGACCTTGAGCAGCGCGCCCGCGCGCACGGCGGCGGCCAGCTCGCGCGGGCCGAGGCCGAGTGCGGCCAGCCGGTCCGCGTCGGGCGCCGCGAAGGGGGCGCCCGCGAGGTCGGCGCGGACGGCGTCGACCGCGCGCTGCACCGGCGGGGGCAGCGCGGGGCCGGCGGCGGGCCGCCCGACCCGGCCCTCGCGCAGCGCGTACGGCGGCCCGACGAGCGCCGCGACGAGCGACCGGTCGGGCAGGCCGAGCCGCCGGCGCAGGTCGTCGACGGGCACCGCCGGCTGCAGCGGGTGCTCCCGGGCGTGCTCGTCGACGAGCGCGCCGAGCCGCTCGCGCAGCCGCGCCCAGTGCGCCGGGTCGGCCAGCCAGTCCCCGGCCACCGGCGTCCCGCCGACCTCGACGCCCATGGCCCGCAGGTCCGCGGCGCGGGCCAGGCCCCGGCGGCGCAGCTCGGACGCCACGTCCGGGCGCGGCCCCAGATCGGCCAGCACCTCGGCGCGGCGGGCGGCGGCGCCGCGGCGGGCGAGGCGCGGGGGCCGTACGTCCAGCACGTCCACCCCCGCCGCCACCCGGTGCCGCCCCGGGTCGCGCAGCAGCATCCGGTCGCCCACGCGCAGCGGCAGCGGCGACGGCAGCGCGAGGCGGGCCGCGGCCGCGCCGAGCGGGCGCACCCGCACCGCGAGGGCCGCCGAGCCGACGTGCAGCACGAGGCGCTCGGGCAGCCCCGCCGCGTCGGCGTGGACGCGGACGTCGACCACGTCGGTGGTGAGGTACGCCCCCGGGGTCGTCAGCGCGTCGCCGCGGCCGACCTCCTCGCGCTCGACGCCCCGCAGGTTGAGCGCGACCCGGGCGACGGCGCCGACGCGCTCGGCCGGCGCGCCGAGGGCCTGCACGCCGCGGACCCGCACGGTGCGCTCGCCCAGCCGGAGCTCGTCGCCCGCGCCGACGGAGCCGGCGGGCAGCGTCCCGGTGACCACGGTGCCGCTGCCGCGGACGGAGAAGGAGCGGTCGACCCACAGCCGGACGGGAGCGGCGCGGTCGGGCGCGGGCAGCGACGCGAGCAGGCGGCCCAGGGCGGCGCGCAGGTCGTCCAGCCCGGCCCCGGTCGCGCCGCTCACCGCGACCGCCTCGACGCCCTCCAGCCCGGTGCCGCGCAGGCGCTCGCGGGCCTCGGCCGTGGCCGGTCCGGGGTCGGCCAGGTCGCAGCGCGTGACGGCGAGGACGCCGTGGCGCACGCCGAGCGCGTCGAGGGCCTCGAGGTGCTCGGTCGACTGCGGCATCCAGCCGCCGTCGGCGGCCACGACGAGCAGCACCGCCGGCACCGGGCCGACCCCGGCGAGCATCGTCGGGACGAACCGCTCGTGCCCGGGGACGTCGACGAGCGCGAGCCGCTCGCCGCCGGGCAGGTCCGTCCAGGCGTACCCCAGCTCGATGGTCATCCCGCGCCGGCGCTCCTCCTCGAAGCGGTCCGGCTCCATGCCGGTCAGCGCGCGGACGAGCGTGGACTTGCCGTGGTCGACGTGCCCCGCGGTCGCGACGACGTGGATCGGGGCCTCCTGCGGGCGTGCTGCGCGGGCGGGGTGGCGGAGGCGGACGGGAATCGAACCCGCCTGACCCGGGTCCCGGGCCACAACGGTGTTGAAGACCGCGCCAGGCACCAGCCTGGGAACGCCTCCCCGCAGCCGCCGACGCTACCCCGGCCCCCGGGCAGCGCGCCCCCGGGGCCACCCTCCCCGCCGCGATCATGCGGGGATGGCGCTCCTCCCGCTGCGCGGACGGCAGGCCGGGGACGGGCAGCGCCCCCGCGGCTGGGCATGACCGCGGCAGGGAGGGGTCGCCGCACCACCCCGCACGATCACGGCAGGGTGGGGTCAGACCGGCCCCTCGCGCTCCGCCGGCTGCCGCAGGAACTCCACGAGCACCGCGGCGACGTCCGTGACGGCGGTGGCGGGCATGACCTCGTACCCGTGGGTGCTCAGGGTCGGCAGGCACAGCAGCCCGGCGCGCGCGGAGAGCCCGGCCGCCGTGGCGTGCGACGCGTCGGACTCGAAGGCGCCGAGGACGGCGGGCTGCGCGACGACGCCGCGGGCCCGGGCCGCGGCGCAGAGCCGGTCCGCGACGCGCTTGTCGTACACGCCCGCCGCGTCGCTGTAGCCCACGACGGGACCGCCGTGGACGCTCGTCCCGTACTCCGCCTCGGCGGGGCCGACCTCGAGCGCGACGACGAGGTCGCCGGGGAGGGTGCGGCAGGCGTACGAGGCCCCGACGCCGCCGATCTCCTCGGCGACGCTGAGCACCAGGTACGTGTCGGCGCGGGGCCGGGTGCCGCCGCGGAGCTCGCGGGCGGCCCGGAGCAGGGCGGCGACGGCGGCCCGGTCGTCGAGGAAGTACGACCCGACGAAGCCCCCGACGTCGAAGAGGCCGCGCTTGCTGCGGTCCACGCACACCCGCGTCCCCGGGCCCACGCCGGCGTCCGCCAGGTCCGCGGGCGAGCGGCCGGTGAAGACGCTGACGTGCGTCCAGTCCAGCGCCTGGTCGCCCCCGTCGGGCTTGGTCTGCCACACCCGTGGCGTCTCCTGCGTGGTGTGCTCGGAGCCGAGCGCGAGCACACCGGGCAGGTGCCGACCGTCGCCGAGCACCGCGACGGGGCCGAGCCCGAAGTTGCCCGGGTACATCGTGCCGAGCGGGGTGACGTGCAGGCTGCCGTCCGGCTCGACCCGCTTGACGAGCATCGACAGCTCGTCGAGGTGCGCGGTGACGCGCACCGCCGGGGCGTCAGGGTCCGTCCCGCGGACGAGGCCCACGACGTTGCCCGCGGGGTCCTGCCAGCAGCGGTCGACGGACGGCTCGAGCCGGCGCCGGGCGACCTCGCGGACCTCGTCCTCCTGCCCGACGGGCCCGTACGCACGGAGCAGCTCCTGCAGCGCTGCGCGGTCCTGCTCGTCCACCGGTCGCCTCCCCGTCGCGCGGCGCCCGCGCGCCGCCCGCCCCCGCCTGCCCCGGCCCACGCCGCCCATGCGGCCGGTGGCCCGCCGCGCCCCGGGCGCGGGCGTGTGCTGTGCTGGCCCCGGCAGCACCGGGCGGACGACGAGGGCGGGAGGCGCACGTGGACGACCCCCGCCGCCGCATCCCCCGCACCGACGCCCTCCTCGCGGACCCGCGCCTCGCGCCGTACGTCGGCGAGCGCGGGCGGGAGGCCGTGAAGGCCGCGGTGCTCGACGCCCAGCAGCGCGCGCGGGCGGGCGAGGTCGCCCCCGAGCGGGTGGCCGACGCCGCGCTCGCCGCGCTCGCCGCGCCGCCGGGGCTGCGCCCGGTCCTCAACGCCACCGGCGTCGTCGTGCACACCAACCTCGGCCGGGCGCCGCTGTCGGCCGCGGCCCGTCGGGCCGTCGCCGACGCGGCCGGCACCACGGACGTCGAGTTCGACCTGGCGACCGGGCAGCGCGCGCGGCGCGGCCGGGGCGCGCTCGCCGCGCTGGCCGCCGCCGTGCCGGCCGCCGGCGGAGTCCACGTGGTCAACAACACCGCCGCGGCGCTGCTGCTCTGCGCGCTGGCGCTCGCCCCCGGCCGCGAGGTCGTCGTCAGCCGCGGCGAGCTGGTGGAGATCGGCGACGGGTTCCGCATCCCCGAGCTCCTCGAGAGCGCGGGGGCCCGGCTGCGCGAGGTCGGGACGACGAACCGCACGCACCTGCGCGACTACGAGGCCGCCGTGGGGCCCGCGACCGCGTTCGTGCTCAAGGTGCACACGTCGAACTACCGGGTCGAGGGCTTCACCGCGGAGGTGCCCGTCGAGGCGCTCACCGGCCTGGGCGTCCCCGTCGTCGCCGACATCGGCTCGGGCCTGCTGGCGCCGCACCCGCTCCTGCCGGACGAGCCGGACGCGGACAGCGCCCTGCGCGCCGGGGCGGCCCTCGTCACCGCCAGCGGCGACAAGCTGCTCGGCGGGCCGCAGTGCGGGCTGCTGCTCGGGCAGGCCGGCCTCGTCGATCGGCTCCGGCGGCACCCCGCGGCACGGGCGGTGCGCGTCGACAAGCTGACGCTCGCCGCGCTCGAGGCGACGCTCCGGGGGCCCGCCCCGCCGGTGGCCCGCGCCCTCGCGGTGCACGCCGACGACGAGCTGCGCCCGCGCGCCGAGGCGCTCGCGGCGCGCCTGGCCGCCGCCGGGCTCCCCGCCCGGGCGGTGCCCTCGTCGGCCCGGGTCGGCGGCGGTGGGGCCCCCGGCGTGGAGCTCGCGAGCTGGGCGGTCGCCCTGCCCGAGGCCTGCGCCGGGCCGCTGCGCACCGGCGCCGTGCCCGTCGTCGGGCGGACCGAGCGCGGGCAGTGCCTGCTCGACCTGCGCGCCGTCGACCCGGCCGACGACGACGCGCTCGCCCGCGCGGTCCTCGACCTGCCCCGCTGAGGCCACGGCCGGCGGCGGTCAGCGCCGCAGCACCACGTCCCCGTACGACCCCAGCGGCACCCACGGCACGTCGGCCCGGTCGCGCAGCCCCGCGGGCACGGGGAGCAGGTCGGCCGCGGGGAGCGGCCCGAGGTCGAGGGCCGTGAGCGCGGCGACCTGCGCGACCGGCACCTGGAAGGTGCGGAAGGGGCCGAGCGGCGGCGGGTCGCCGCGCTCCTGCGCCGCCCGCAGCGCCCGCGGCAGGTCCTCCACCAGCGGCGACTGGTCGAGGACGTACGCCGTCGAGGTCAGCGCGCCCTCGCCGTCGAGCGCCGCCGCGACCTTCCAGAACCGCAGCGGCACGCCGACGCCCCGGTGGACCGGGTCGTCCGGGGCGAGCACCGGCCCGGTCAGCACGACGAGCCGGCGGTCGTAGGCCGCCGCGTGCTCCAGCAGGTGGTCCTCGAGGCCGACCCACAGCTCCTTGGACTGGTTGAAGCCCGCGTGCTGCGGTGCGGCGTTGGTGAAGTGGAAGGTGTCGGCGTTCGCCCGCCGCGCCACCGCCTCCTCGCCCCACACCGGGTCGCGCCGGCGCACGAGGTGGCCGCGGTCGAGGTCGTTGCGCCGGTAGAGCGCGTCGTCGGCCTGGTGCTCGGCCGGGACCCGCGGGTCGAGCCGCCAGTCGTCCCCGCGGGGCACGTCGCGCAGCGAGGCCCCGTCGATCCCGACCGCCGTCGCCGCGGCCAGCCGCCGGTCGGGGCGCAGCAGCACGGTGAAGTGCTCGTACGCCAGCTCGACGAGCCCCGCCCCGTCCGTCGGCACCGGCAGGGGCACGTCGACCCCGAGGAAGGCGGGGTCGTACCCGCCGCGCCCGTCCAGCCCGTCCAGCCCGTCGTCCCGGTCCTCGTCCACGGACCCCAGTGCAGCACCCGGCTCCGACAGGGTGCGAGGCTCGCCGGGTGACGGTCGCGCAGCGGGACGGGGACGGGCGGGTCGGGGCGGGGCGGCGGCTGACGTCGTACGCGCACGGCGGGGGGTGCGCCTGCAAGATCCCGCCGGGCGAGCTCGAGGGGGTCGTCGCCGGCCTCGTGGGCCGCGGGCCGGCGGACCCGGCCGGTCCGCTCGTCGTCGGCCTCGACGACGGCGACGACGCGGCCGTCGTCACCGTGCGCGACGGCCTCGCGGTCGTCGCGACCGCCGACTTCTTCACCCCCGTCGTCGACGACGCCTACGACTGGGGCCGCATCGCGGCGGCCAACGCGCTGTCGGACGTGTACGCCATGGGCGGGCGCCCCGTCGTCGCGGTCAACCTCCTCGGCTGGCCGCGCGACGTGCTGCCGATGGAGCTCGCCGCGGAGGTCCTGCGCGGCGGGGTCGACGTCGCGGCGCAGGCCGGCTGCCACGTCGCCGGGGGGCACAGCGTCGACGACCCCGAGCCCAAGTACGGCATGGCCGTCACCGGCGTCGCCGACCCCGACCGGCTGCTGCGCAACGACGCGGGCGCCGCCGGGCTGCCGCTCACCCTCACCAAGCCGCTGGGCGTCGGCGTGCTCAACAGCCGGCTCAAGGCCACCGGCGAGGTCTTCGCCGAGGCCGTCGCGTCGATGACGGCCCTCAACCGCGCCGCTTCGGAGGCCGCCGTGGCCGCCGGCCTGCGCTGCGCCACCGACGTCACCGGCTTCGGCCTGCTCGGCCACCTGCACAAGCTGGCCCGGGCCAGCGGCGTGACCGCCGTGGTCGACGCGGCCGCGGTGCCCTACCTCGACGGGGCGCGGCGCGCGCTCGCCGACGGCTTCGTCAGCGGCGGGACGCGGCGCAACCTCGACTGGGTGCGCCCGCACCTCGAGGCGTCCGTGGGCGAGGACGAGCTGCTGCTGCTCGCCGACGCGCAGACCTCGGGCGGCCTGCTCGTCGCCGGCGAGGTGCCCGGGCACCCCGTCGTGGGCGAGCTCGTCCCGGCCCGCGACGGGCGCACCCTCGTGGTGCGCTAGCGGATCCGCTCCCACGTCGTCGCGGTGACGGCGTAGCGCACGCCCGCCTCCAGCAGGGCCCGGCCGGCGACCGAGGACGGGTCGTACGGCGTGCCGCTGTAGAAGGCGAAGGCGGCGGGCGCCCGCCCGACGGCGCGCTCGATGGCCCGGCAGGGGCCGAGCACCTCGCGCTCGACGTCCTCGCGCGTCACGAGGTCGAGCCCGGTGCTGTGCCGCGCGGTGTGCGCGGCGACGACGTGGCGCTCGCCGACGCGCGCGAGCTCGTCCCACGTCATCGCGATCCGGTCCGCGCCCTCGTGCTCCGGCACGAGGTCGACGTCGTACGCCGCCGCGAAGGCCCGCTGGTCCTCGGGCGCGGCGTCGAGGAAGCCGGTCGGCGGGAAGAACCAGGCGGTGACGCCGAGCTCCTCGCACACCGGCACCGCGACCTCGACGTTGTCGCGGTAGCCGTCGTAGAGCGCGACGAGCACCCGAGGGGCCTGCGAGGGCCAGCGCCCGGTGTCGTGGAAGGCGTCGAGGTCCTCGAGCGTCGCGGGCACGTGGTCGCGCAGCAGCCCGGCGAGCTCCGCGCGCAGGACGCCCTCGACCGCGCGCGGCGTCGCGTGCCAGTTGACGACCCGCAGCGCCCGGCCCTGGGCGTACGCCTCCCGCTGGCGCCGCCAGCTCACGCGCCGTCCGTGCCGGGTCCCACGTGGGCCCGCCCCATCACCTCGACGACGGCGTAGAGGGCCGCCACGTCGTCGTCGGCCGCGCCGGGGGCGAGCTCCTCGCCGTACGCGTCGAGCAGCGCGGCGAAGCGCCCGCCCTCGGCCAGCGCGCGGGGGTCGACGACGGGGACGGGCGCCTCCCGCCGGTCCGGCATCGCGAGGACGACCGGGACGCCCTCGCGCTCGATCTCGCGCCGGGCGCAGTCCTCCGCGACGGCCGCCACGTCGGCGACCGGGTCGAGGGACCGCACCGCGTCAGCCGGTGAAGAGCTGGCTGGCCCGGTTCAGCGTCTGGCTGATCCCGTAGGCAAGCGGTATCCCGACGAAGGCCCACGCGAGGACGACGCGTCCCGTACCGCCACCGCCGTGCGGCGCCGGCGACCCGCCGGTCCCCCGGGTGCTCGTGCTGGTGCTCATCCTCAGTGCCCCTCTCCCGCGCCGACCTTGGCCGCGTCGACGACCTCCGGGCGCTCGTGGTGACGGCGGTCGACCTCGCGCACGAGGAGGTTCGCCACGAAGCCGACGACGAGGACGCCGACCATGACGAGCAGCGACGGCCGGTACGCCGCGGCGCCCTCCGCGCCGCCCTCGCGCTGCGACTCGGTGATGACGTTGACGATGAGCGGGCCGGCCACGCCCGCAGCGGACCACGCGGTGAGCAGGCGGCCGTGGATGGCGCCGACCTGGTAGCTGCCGAACATGTCCTTCAGGTACGCGGGGATCGTCGCGAAGCCGCCGCCGTAGAAGCTGAGGATGACCGCGGTCAGCAGGACGAAGAGCCAGACGGCGGACGAGCCCGCGGTGGCCACGAGGAAGTAGAGGACCGCGCCGACGCCGAGGTAGAGCATGTACGTGGGCTTGCGGCCGATGAAGTCCGACGTCGAGGACCAGACGAAGCGGCCCGCCATGTTCGCGATCGACAGCAGCCCCACGAAGCCCGCCGCCGCGGCCGGCGTCACGTCGCCGAAGAAGTCCTGGATCATCGGCGAGGCCTGCTCGAGGATGCCGATGCCGGCGGTGACGTTGCAGAAGAGGACCGTCCACAGCAGCCAGAACTGCGGCGTGCGGATGGCGCTCGCCGCGGAGACGTTGCCGGTCGTCTGCATCGAGCCGCGCGGGGCCGTCGAGGCGTCGTACCCGGCGGGCGACCAGTCGGCCGGGGGGACCCGCACCGTGAAGACGCCGAACATCATGAAGACGAAGTAGACGATGCCGAGCGTCAGGAACGACTGCGCGATCGCGTCCTCGGGGGCGTCGGCGAAGAAGCCGAGCAGCTCGTTGGTCAGCGGCGAGGCGATGAGCGCGCCACCGCCGAAGCCCATGATGGCCAGGCCCGTCGCGAGGCCGGGGCGGTCCGGGAACCACTTGATGAGCGTCGACACCGGCGAGATGTAGCCGATGCCGAGGCCGATGCCGCCGATGACGCCGTACCCGAGGTAGACGAGCCACAGCTGGTCCGTCGCCACGCCGAGGGCGGCGACGAGGAAGCCGGTCGTCCAGCACACCGCGGACAGGAACATCGCCTTGCGGGGGCCGTTGCGCTCCATCCACGTGCCGCCGAAGGCGGCGGACAGGCCGAGCATGACGATCGCGATGCTGAAGATGACCGCGATGGCGGTCTCCGAGGAGCCGAAGTGCTCCACGAGCGGCGTCTTGAAGACGCTGAACGCGTAGACCTGGCCGATGGACAGGTGGATCGCCAGCGCGGCCGGCGGGATGAGCCACCGGTTGTAGGTCGGGGCCGCGACCGAGTGCTCGCGGTCGAGGAACGACAGGGCCGCCATAGGTCCTCCGGGTCTGCCAGGTGCGTCGCAGGGGCGTTCCCCCGGAACGTCGTCCGCAACCCTCCCACCGGGGGACGGACCCGCCCGTACGCCCCCGGCCCCGAGCGCACGGCCGCCGCCGGGGGGGCGCATGATCGCCGCCGGGGAGGCGCATGATCGCGGCCGGGTCGGGCGCGATCATGCAGTCCCCCGGCCGTGATCATGCAGTCCCCCGGCCGTGATCATGCAGTCCCCCGGCAGCGGCGGGACCCGGGGGCGCGGCGGGCGGCGGGGGTGCTGGACTGGCCCCGTGGTCGTCGTGGAGCGGGTGCAGGGGCTGGCGGAGCGGCAGCGGCAGGAGGTCGCGGCGCTCGAGCGGCGGGTGGTCGCGGCGGACGGCGGGCGGCTCAAGCTCGAGCACGACGTGCTCGCGAGCCGGCCGGGGGACCGGGTGCTCGACCTGCTCGTGCACGAGGGGGGTGCGCTGGTGGGGTTCCTCGGGCTCTACCCGTTCGGCCGGGCGTCGGTGGAGCTGGCGGGGATGGTGGACCCCGGGCACCGGCGGCGCGGGGTCGCGACGGCGCTGCTCGACGCGGCGACCCCGCTCGTCCGGGAGTGGCCGCGCGTGCTGCTCGTCGTCCCCGGCGGGTCGGCGGCCGGGCACGCCCTGGCGCGGCGCCGCGGCGGGGTGCCGCACCACGCCGAGCACGCGCTCGTGCTCGACGGCCCGCCGGCCGAGGGCCCGGCCGACCCCGCGCTGGCCCTGCGCCCGGCCGGCCCCGCCGACGCGGCGGTCGTGGCGCGGCTGCTGGCGGCGGCGTTCGACGAGGGCGCCCCGGACGAGGCGGCGCTCGCCGCGCAGCTCGCGTCCCCCGCCGAGCGCACCCTGCTCGTCGAGCACCGCGGCGCGCCGGTGGGGACGCTGCGGCTGACCTCGTACGAGGGGACCGGCGGGGTCTACGGGTTCGCCGTCGACCCCGGGCGGCAGGGCCGGGGCATCGGGCGCGACGCGCTGCGCCGGGCCTGCGCCCTGCTGCGCGCGGAGGGCGCCCGGCGGGTGGCCCTGGAGGTCGCCGTGGGCAACGACCGGGCGCTCGGGCTCTACACCTCGCTGGGCTTCCGCCCGGTGGCGCGCGAGGACTACTACGCGCTGCCCGTCCCCGCCTGACGCGGCAGCGGCGGTACGGCGGGGGCCGGCTCGCGCCGGAGCCCCACCGGCCACCACGTGCGGTCCCCGAGCTCGTGCACGAGCGCCGGGACGAGCAGCGAGCGCACCACGAGCGTGTCGAGCAGGACGCCGAAGGCGACGGCGAAGCCGAGCTCGGCGAGGAAGACGAGCGGCAGCACGCCCAGCGCCGAGAACGTCGCCGCGAGCACGACGCCCGCGGAGGTGATGACGCCGCCGGTCACCGCGAGGCCCACGAGGGTGCCGCGCCGCGTGCCGAGGACCTGGGACTCCTCGCGCACACGGGTCATGAGGAAGATGTTGTAGTCGATGCCGAGCGCCACGAGGAAGACGAAGGCGAACAGCGGGAACGACGGGTCGGCGCCGGCGAAGCCGAAGACGTGCTCGAAGACCAGCGCGCACACGCCCAGCGTGGCGAGGAACGAGAGCACCACCGTCGCCACGAGGAGCAGCGGCGCGAGCAGCGAGCGCAGCAGCACGGTGAGCACCAGGAACACCACGACGAGGATCGCGGGGATGATGACGCGGGTGTCGCGGGCGCTCTCCTGCTGCACGTCGTAGAGCACCGCCGTGCCGCCGCCGACGAGCACGTCGGTGCCCACCTCGTCCACGGCCGAGCGCAGCCGCAGCACGGTGCCCTCGGCGGCGGGGCTGTCCGAGGCGTCCTCGAGCAGCGCCTGCACCTGGACCTGCCCGTCGACGACCACCGGCTCGCCGGTGCCGTCCGGCGACGGCGTGCGCAGCGCCGCCTGGGCGACGCCCGGGACGCCCGCGACGACGTCGACGAGCCGGTCGGCCTCCTCCTGCGGCCCGATGACGCTCACCGGGACGCCGGTGCCGGCGGGGAAGTGCCGCGCGAGCACCTCCTGCCCGGCGACGGAGTCGACCTCCGTCGTGAACTGCTCCTCGGTGGTGAGGCCGCTCGCGTCGAGCTGCGTGGTGAACAGCGCCGCACCGGCGAGGACGACGGTCGTCACGGCCGCGACGGCCCGGGCCCGGCGCCCGACGAGCCCCGCGACCCGGCCCCAGAAGCCGCGGTCGTGGTCGACGACCTCGTCGTGGCGCGGCACGAAGGGGAAGAACCAGTAGCGCCCCGCGACCATGAGCAGCGCCGGCAGCAGGACCGTCATCGCGAGCAGCGACGCGGCGATGCCGATGGCCCCGACCGGGCCGAGCGACTTGTTGCTGTTGAGGTCGGAGAGCAGCAGGCACAGCAGGCCGAGGATGACGGTCGCGGCGGAGGCGAGGATCGGCGGGAACGCCCCGCGCAGCGCGGTGCGCATGGCGCGGCTCCACGAGTCCTCGCGGTGCAGCTCCTCCTTGAACCGGCTGATGAGCAGCAGGGCGTAGTCCGTGCCGGCACCGAGGACGAGGACCGAGAGGATGCCCTGGCTCTGCCCGTCGACCGTGAGCACGTCGGCGTCGGCGAGCAGGTAGACGACCGCCTGCGCCACGACGAGCGCGATCCCGGCGGACAGCAGCACCGGCACGAAGACCGGGCTGCGGTAGATGAGCAGCAGGATGACCAGCACGACGCTCACCGTGGTGACGAGCAGCCGGCCGTCGATGCCCTCGAAGGCGGCGGCGAAGTCCGCGAACTGCCCGCCGGGTCCGGTCACGTAGCTCGGCAGGCCGTCGACCGCGGCCGCCGCCGCGATGTCCTCGACGACCCCGGGCAGGGTCTCGAAGGCGGAGTTGTCCCCGGGCAGCGGGACGACCGCCTGCACCGCCTCGCCGTCCTCGCTGGGCACCGGCGGGCTGACCGGCCCCGCGAGCCCGTCGACCGCGGCGACGCGCGCCAGGGCCTCCTCGACCGCGGCGAGGTCCTCCGGCGCCAGCCCGCCCGGGCGCTCCCACACCAGCAGCGCCGGGATGTCCTGGTCGCCGGCGAACGCCGTCTCGAGCTCCAGCGAGCGCGTCGACTCCGCGGAGTCCGGCAGGAACGCCGCCTGGTCGTTCTCGGTGACGCTCGTCAGCTTGCCCGAGAGGGTGCCCGCCACCGGTGCGACGACGAGGAGGAAGACGCCGAGCACCAGCGCCGGCAGCAGCGCCCGGCGCCAGTGCACCCGCCGTCCGCGCGGGCCGCCGGGACCGCCCGTGCCGGTGTCGTGCTGGGTCGTGGTGCTGGCCATGGCCGCCTCCCCGCGTCGCTGCGCGTGAGCGTAGGGGTGCGCGCGGCAGGCCTGCCACCGCTTTGCGGGAGCCCTCCCGGCGGGTCAGGCGCGGACCGGCTCCCCCCGCCGGACCCGCTCGCGCTGGGGCACGACGACGTACCGGGGGTCCTTCGTGCTGGCCACCCCGGCGTCGAACACCCCGAAGCGGGTCAGGGCGGACCCCGAGAGCAGGGCGAGCCCGGACAGGGCGGACACGACGCGGCTGCGCCGCCCCAGCACGGCCCCGACGGCGCCGGCGACCGTGAGCGCCTGGCTGGCCCGCAGCTTGCGCCGCGGCGCGTCCTCGTGGAAGGCCTCGCTGGACAGGCCGAGGCGGGTCTCGACGAGGCGCTCCGCGACGAGCTCGACGGCGGCGCCGGCGACCGCCATCCGCCGCGCCGGCCCGGCCTGGGCGAGGGGGGCCGCGAGCATCCCGACGCCCCCGCCGCTGGCGAGCGCGCTGCCGCCGAAGACGAACGGCAGCAGCCGGTGGGCGTCGTGCCACGCCGGGGCGGCGGTGTCGGCGAGCAGCACCGCCGTGTACGTCGCGAGCGCCGGCGCCGTCGCCGCCGCGGCCCAGCCGGCGAGCGACCCGACGGGCCCGGCGAGCCGCCGGGCCAGGCCCAGGACGCCGCGCTCGGGCAGCAGCGGCGCGAGCTCGGCCGCAGCGGCGGCGCCGGCCGCGGGGCCGTACACCGAGAGGATCCAGGTGCCCACCGACATCGGCGAGGTCACCCGCACGATGCGCAGCATGTTGTAGAAGCGCTCGGGCCGGCCGAGGTCGTTGATGAGGAAGTACGTGCTCGCCCCGATCCCGACGAGCGCGGCGCTGCGGGTCGCCCGGCGCAGGTCGTCGCGCCCGGTCACCGACGCCCCGGCCGCCAGCAGCGACGAGCCGCCGGCCAGGCCGCCGGTGAAGAGGTACGCGGGGATGTCCCACTCCCACACCGGGGCCTTGAGGATCGGCCGGCCGTAGTAGGAGCGGAAGTCCGCCTCGGGGACCTGCGGGCCGCCGCCGCCGACGAGCCCGCCGCCGCCCCCGCCACTGCCGCGCCGGGCCCCGCCCCGGCCCTGGTCGTGCACCCGCGCCTCGCGCGCCGACGTGCCGCGCAGGGTGCCGGGCGTGCCCTGCCCGGCGTCGTCCGGCGCCATGCTCACGAGCCACCCCCGGCGAAGACCGCGAGGGCCACGCCGAGCATGCCGACGGCGGCCATGCCGGCGTGCTTCCACATGGACCCGAGGTCGCGGGTGGTGACGACCGGGTCCGGCGGCAGGCCGTACACCTCGGGCTCGTCGAGCAGCAGGAAGAACGCCCCGTCGCCGCCGACGCCGTCGTGCGGGTCGTGGCCGTAGAGCCGCGCCTCCTCCACGCCGGCGGCGTGCAGCTGCTCCACCCGCCGGGCCGCGCGCTCGCGCAGCTCGTCGACGTCGCCGTACTGGATCGACTCGGTGGGGCACGCCTTGGCGCAGGCCGGGGTGCCGCCGTCGCCGATGCGGTCGTAGCAGAGCGTGCACTTCCACGCCCGGCCGTCGCCCTCGCGCTTGTCGATGACGCCGTAGGGGCACGCCGAGACGCAGTAGCCGCAGCCGTTGCAGACGTCCTCCTGCACCACGACGGTCCCGAACTCCGTCCGGAACAGCGCACCGGTCGGGCAGACGTCGAGGCAGGCCGCGTGCGTGCAGTGCTTGCAGACGTCGCTGGCCATGAGCCAGCGGACGTCGCTGCGGCCCACGCCCTCGGCGGAGCGCCCGGGCAGCTCGGTGCCCGGCATCCCGAGGAACTGCTGCCCCCCGGCCTCGCGCACCCGCTCCGCGGCGCGGTCGACGACGGGGAACCCGCCCGGCTGCGCGCTGCCGATCCGGCTCGCGTCGGCCAGCGCGTCGACGCCGGCCGCGGTCACCGCGTCGGCGACGTCCGTGCCCGAGGGGCCCGTCGGGGTGCCGGCGAACGGGGCCGACCCGCGCCCGAGGGGCCGCGGCTGCTCGATGAACGCCACGTGCCGCCAGCTGTCGGCGCCGAGCATCCCCGTGTTGTCGTACGACATCCCGAGCAGGTCCAGCCCGTCCTCGGGGACCGCGTTCCACTCCTTGCAGGCCACCTCGCAGGCCTTGCAGCCGATGCAGACCGACGTGTCGGTGAAGAAGCCCTTGCGCGGCTGCGGCTGCTCGGTCCACCCGGCGTCGGGCGCCGGGTCGAGGGGGCCGAAGAAGCTGGTCGGGGAGACCACTCAGTGCTCCTGTCGCTCGTCGGACGGCCCGTCCTGGCCCGTGACGGGACCGTCGCCGCGGCCGGGGCCCGCGACGGGGTGCTCGGCGGACACCACGTCGTCCCGGTCGGCGCCGGGCGCGTCGCGGGCGATGTGCGTCTGCCCCTGCCGGCTCTGCTCCTCGCGCGAGCGCCCCTCCTCGCCGAGCGCCTCCGCCGTGCGCGCCACGGTCCCCGTGGTCCGGGTGACGTGCGCCCGCAGCCGGTACGCGTCGAGGAGGTCGAGCATGGCCTCCCCGCGGGGACGGCGGCCCGGCAGGACGTCGCACGTGCCGGCCTTGCACTCCTGGATGTGCACGTTGGGGTCGAGCGTCAGGCTCGGCAGGTCGTTGACGACGTCCCCGGTGGTGAGGCCGCTCGAGCCCCAGTGGTACGGGAGCCACACCTGGTGCACCGTCCGGCCCTGCACGCGCAGCGGGGTGAGCCGGTCGGTGACGAGGACGCGCGCCTCGACGACGGCCCGCGAGGTGACCACGTGGGCCCAGTCGAGGTGCGTGAGCCCGCGCTCGGCGGCGAGCTCGGGGCTCACCTCCACGAACAGCGCCGGCTGCAGCTCCGACAGGTAGGGCAGGAAGCGGCTCATGCCGCCGGCGGTGTGGTGCTCGGTGAGGCGGGCGGTCATCCACACGTACGGGAAGACCCCGCTGCCGCCCTCGGGCGGGCTCGGGTTGAGCGTGTTCACCCGGTGGGTCAGCACCTGGCGCGACGGGTTCTGCTGCTGGGTGTAGAGGGCGCTGCGGAACGGGGACTCCGCCGGCTCGTAGTGCGTCGGCAGCGGGCCGTCGACCAGGCCCTTCGGCGCGTAGAGCCAGCCCTTGCCGTCGGCCTGCATCACGAAGGGGTCGACGCCGTCGAGCGCGTCCGGGCCGACAGCGTCGGGCCCGGCGCGGAACGACGGGTGCTTGGTCGCCTGGAAGTCCGGCACGTCCTTGCCGGTCCAGCGGCCCTGCTCCTCGTCCCACCACACGAGCGCCTTGCGCTCGCTCCACGGCCTGCCGTCGGGGTCGGCCGACGCCCGGTTGTAGAGGACCCGGCGGTCCAGCGGCCAGGCCCAGCCCCACTCGTGGGCGTACTCGTCCTGCTCGCGGCCGGGCTTGCGCCGGGCGGCCTGGTTCACCCCGTCCTTGTAGACGCCGGAGTAGATCCAGCAGCCGCTGGCCGTGGAGCCGTCCGCGCGCAGGTCGAGGTAGCCGTCGACGGGCGCGCCCGTCGCCACGTCGAACCCGTTGATCTCCTTGAGCACCGTCTCGGCGTCCGGCTCCTGCTCCTCGCCGTGCACCGGGTAGTCCCAGGTGAGGTCGAGCAGGGGCCGGTCCCGCGGGTCGTCCGAGCCCGCGAGCTTCTCCCGCATCCGCCGGCCCAGGTGGTAGAAGAACCACAGCTCGCTGGTGCAGTCGCCCGGGGAGTCGACGGCCTTCTCGCGCCACTGGAGCATGCGCTGCGTCTGCGTGAAGGTGCCCTCCTTCTCCACGTGCGTGGCGGCGGGCATGAAGAACACCTCGGTGCGGCACTCCTCCGGCACGATCTCGCCGGTCTCGATCTCCGGGGAGTCCTTCCAGAACGTCGCGCTCTCGATGAGCACGAGGTCGCGCACGACGACCCAGTCGAGGTTGGCCATGCCCAGGCGCTGGGCGCGGCCGTTCGCCGACCCCACCGCGGGGTTCTGCCCCAGGATGAAGTAGCCGAAGATCTTGCCGCCCTCGATCATGTCCATGACCTGGCTGTACGTGCCGTGGTCGCCGTCGATGCGCGGCAGGAAGTCGAAGGCGAAGTCGTTCTCGGCGGTGGCGTGCTCGCCCCAGTACGCCTTGAGCAGGCTCACCGTGTAGGCGTCGGCGTTCCCCCAGAACCCCTTCTGCCGGTCGCCGCGGATCTCGTGCACGTAGGTCGCGAGGTCCCCGTGCTTCTCCGCGTGCGGCATCGGCAGGTAGCCGGGCAGCAGGTTGTAGAGCGTGGGGATGTCCGTGGACCCCTGGATGCTCGCGTGCCCGCGCAGCGCGAGGATGCCGCCGCCGGGGCGGCCCATGTTGCCCAGCAGCAGCTGCAGGATCGCGCCAGCCCGGATGTACTGCGCGCCGGTGCTGCGCTGCGTCCAGCCCACGCTGTAGACCAGCGCGGTCGTGCGCTCGCGGCCCGAGTTGGAGGTCCACGCGTCGGCGAGCTCGGCGAAGACGTCCTGCGGGACGCCGCACACCTCCTCGACCATCTGCGGGGTGTAGCGCGCGTAGTGGCGCTTCACGACCTGCCACACGCAGCGCGGGTGCTGCAGGGTCTCGTCCCGCTCCACCTGGTGGTGGTCGAGCGCGGCACCGCCGGCCCCGAGCTGCTGGCCCTCCTCGGACTCGCGGTCCTCGTCGGTCTCCTCGTCCGCGTCACCGCCGGCGGCGTGCCCCTGGTACTGCCAGGAGGTGGTGTC
The DNA here is from genome assembly GCF_003594885.1 of Vallicoccus soli. Taxonomy (NCBI): domain Bacteria; kingdom Bacillati; phylum Actinomycetota; class Actinomycetes; order Motilibacterales; family Vallicoccaceae; genus Vallicoccus; species Vallicoccus soli. The sequence continues at coordinate 120,689 of NZ_QZEZ01000007.1, read as the reverse complement.
GTACGAGCGCGTGTCGTCGTCGAAGCCGGAGAAGAGCCCGTCGAGCTCCTCGGTGTCCTCGAAGTCCTCGGACACGATCGACGCCGCGTTGGTGTAGTTGACGACGTAGTCGTGGAAGTGCAGCTCGTTCGTCATCACGTGGTTGATGAGCGCGCCCATCAGCACGATGTCGGTGCCCGAGCGCACCGGGACGTAGGTGTCCGCGAGCGCGCTCGTCCGCGTGAAGCGCGGGTCGACGTGGATGACCTTGGCCCCGCGCGCCTTCGCCTCCATGACCCACTGGAACCCGACCGGGTGGCACTCGGCCATGTTCGAGCCCTGGATGACGATGCAGTCCGCGTTGGCCAGGTCCTGCTGGGGACCCGTGGCGCCGCCGCGCCCGAACGAGGCCCCCAGACCGGGGACCGTGGCGGAGTGTCAAATGCGGGCCTGGTTCTCGACCTGGATCGCGCCCATGGCCGTGAACAGCTTCTTGATGAGGTAGTTCTCCTCGTTGTCCAGCGTCGCCCCGCCGAGGCTGGCGATGCCGCGCGTGCGGCGCAGCGGCCGGCCCTCGGCGTCCTCGTCCTCCCACCCGCGCCGGCGCGCCTCGATGACCCGGTCCACGACCATGTCCATCGCGGTCTCGAGGTCGAGGCGCTCCCAGTCGGTGCCGTAGGGGCGCCGGTAGAGCACGTGCTGCTGGCGCAGCGGGTTGTTGACGAGCTGCTCGCTCGCGGAGCCCTTGGGGCAGAGCCGGCCGCGGCTGACCGGGCTGTCCGGGTCGCCCTCGATCTGCACGACCTTCTCGTCCTTGACGTACACCCGCTGCCCGCAGCCGACGGCGCAGTAGGGGCACACGGACCTGGCCACGCGGTCGGCGGTGGCGGTGCGCGGCTCGAGGCGCCTGGTCCTCCCGGACTGCGCGGCGGCGCCCCGGCCGAGCGGGTCGTCCCCCGTCAGCTGCCGGTAGACCGGCCAGGCCTCGATCCACGTCCGGACGCCCATGGGCGCACAATGCCACACACCAGGCAGCCCAAACACCCCGCGAGGAGCCCGCATGGGACGCGTGACCGCCCGCCGCCCGGTCGTCCGGGTCGTCGACGGGGTGCGCACCCGGCGCCCGGACACCCTCGTCGTGGAGGAGCCGCTCGAGGTGCGCGTCGACGGGCGCGCGCTGGCGGTGACGATGCGCACCCCGGGCGACGACTTCGACCTCGTCGCGGGCTTCCTCGCCACCGAGGGCGTGCTGCGCACGGCCGACGACCTGGCCGGCCTGCGCTACTGCGGCGGCGCCGCGCCCGGCTCGCCGGGCGGGGGGACGTACAACGTCGTCGACGCCGACCTCGCCCCCGGCACCCCGGCGCCGGACCCCTCGGTCGAGCGCGCCTTCTACACGACGAGCTCGTGCGGGGTGTGCGGCAAGGCGAGCCTGGACGCGGTACGGGTCGCCGTCGCCCACGACCTCGCCGCCGACCCGGTCGCCGTCGACCCCGCCGTGCTCGCCTCGCTGCCGGACCGCCTGCGCGAGCAGCAGCGCGTCTTCGACCGCACCGGCGGCCTGCACGCCGCGGGCCTGTTCACCCCCGACGGCGAGCTGCTGTGCCTGCGCGAGGACGTCGGGCGGCACAACGCGGTCGACAAGGTCGTCGGCTGGGCGGTGCGCCAGGGGCGCCTGCCGCTCGCCGGCACCGTCCTGCAGGTCTCGGGGCGGCTCTCCTTCGAGCTCGTGCAGAAGGCGGCGGTCGCGGGGGTGCCCGTGCTGTCCGCGGTCTCGGCGCCGTCGAGCCTGGCCGTCGACCTGGCCGAGGAGCTCGGCATGACCCTCGTCGGGTTCGTGCGGGACGGGCGCCTCAACGCGTACACGGGCGAGCACCGCCTGCTCGACACGTCCGCCGACCGGGGTGCGCGCGCAGTGATCGCGCCGTAGCGTCCCCCCACACGGCCCGCTCCCGCCGGGCCCGACGGGACGAGGTGCGGCGTGGCGCTCGACCGCAGGCGTTTCCTCCAGCTCTCCGGCGCGGCCGGGGCGGGTGCGGCCCTCGCGGGCTGCGGCGGCTTCTCGACCGGCGGCGACGACGGCGGCGGCGGGGACGGCGGCGGCGGGGGCGGCGGCGCGCTGGACTTCGTGCTCTGGGGCTCCGACGCGGAGGTCGCGGCCTTCCAGGCGGTCGCCGACGCCTTCGAGGAGCAGGAGGGCGTGCAGGTCCGCCTGCAGCCGACCCCCTTCGGCGAGGTCCTCACCACCATCGACACCGGGCTGCAGAGCGGCAGCCCGCCCGACCTGTTCCGCATCACCTACACCGACCTCGGCGTCTACAGCGGCGCCGACGTCCTGCTCGACGTCACCGACGACCTGCCGGAGGGGTACGCCGACGCGTTCGTCCCCTCGCTGTGGCGCGCGGTGCAGGGCCCCGACGGGCAGGTGCTCGGCGTCCCGCACCACACCGACACCTCGATGGTGCTCGTGGACACCGCCGCGCTCGAGGCGGCCGGCGTCGGCCCGCTGCCGACGGCGCTGGACCAGGCGTGGACGTGGGAGCAGTTCGCCGACGCCTGCGACCGGCTGCGCGCCGCCCTGCCGGAGGACAGGTTCCCGGTCGGGGTCAACTGGCAGCTCGGGGGCGCGTACCGGTGGCTGGGGTTCCTGCACCAGGCCGGCGGCCGGCTGCTCACCGACGACCTGTCCGGGCCGGCCGTGGACAGCCCCGAGGGGCGCCGGGCGCTGGAATTCACCCGCTCGTTCTTCACGAACCGGTGGGTGCCGCCGAGCACGTCCGCCAAGGGCACCTACGTCGACGAGCTCTTCCCGCCGCAGACCGTCGCCATGGTCTACGCCGGCGACTTCCTGCTGCCCACGTTCGAGGAGACCGTCCAGGGCTTCGAGTACTCCGGGACGTTCCTGCCGCGCGACCAGCGCGCGGCCGCCGAGCTCGGCGGCAACGCGGTCGTGGCGACCCGCGAGGGGTCGAACACGCAGGCCGCGTCGCGGTTCCTGCAGTTCCTCGCGTCGGAGGAGCAGATGCAGGCCTTCTGCACGGCGACGACCGTGCTGCCGACCCGCACCTCGCTGACGAACCGCGACCTCGGCTACCGGCTGCGCCCGGACCTCATGGAGCTCTACGTGCAGCAGGCCACGCAGATCCCCGAGGACCTCGTGGCGCAGGTGACCGTGCCGCAGTTCAGCGCCATCAACAACGCGCTCGTCGAGCGGCTGGAGTCCGCGTTCGTCGGCGGCGCCGACACCTCGGAGGTGCTCGCCGGGCTCAGCGGCGACATCGAGACCGCCCTCGGCTCGTGAGGCGCCGGTGAGCACCGCGACAGCGCCCGCCGCCGGCGAGGCCGCCGCCGCCCGCACCCCCGGGCCGCGGCGCCGGCGGCGGCGCTCGGCCGAGGCGGCGCCGCAGACGGGGGTGCGCACGCGCGCCGCGACGGCGTACCTGCTCCTCGCCCCGAACCTCGCGCTCTTCGCCCTGTTCTTCCTGCTGCCCCTCGGCGCCGCGCTCGTGCTCAGCCTCGCGCGCACGACCGGCGTCGGGCCCACCGAGTGGGTCGGGCTCGGCAACTACGAGCAGCTCGCGGGCGACGCCGTGTTCTGGCGCTCGGTGGTCAACACCGCCGTGCTCGTGCTCCTCACCGTCCCGGCGAGCCTCGCCCTCGGCCTGCTCCTCGCCGTCCTGCTCGACAAGCCGGTCCGCGGCCGGGCGGTCTTCCGCACCGTCTTCTACCTGCCGTACGTCCTCTCCGGCGTCGTCGTCGCGATCGCCGGGCGGTGGATCTTCAACGAGAACATCGGCGTGGTGAACCGGGTGCTCGAGGCGGTCGGCCTCGAGCGCGTCGCCTGGCAGTCCGGCGCCGTCCCCGCCTTCGTGTCGGTCGCCGTGATGATCACGTGGGGGCGGCTCGGGTTCTGCATGGTCGTCTACCTCGCCGGCCTGCAGGGCGTGCCCCGCGAGCTGCACGAGGCGGCCTCGCTCGACGGCGCCTCGGGCTGGCAGCGCTTCCGCCACGTCACCTGGCCGCTGCTGCGCCCCACGACCTTCTTCCTCGTCGTCATGATGGTCATCGAGTGCTTCCAGGTCTTCGACCTGGTCTACGTCATGACCGGCGGCGGGCCCGGCAACGCGACCCAGTTCCTGCCCACGTACGCCTACGCCGTCGGCTTCGGCGCCCGCCAGCAGGGCCTCGGCGCCGCCATCGGCATGGTCATGTACGTCCTCGTGCTCGCCGGCACCGTGCTGTGGTGGCGGGCCCGCAAGGACCAGGAGGCCGAGGCGTGAGCACGCGCCCGCGGGCCCGTACGGCGGGGCGCTTCCTCGGCCTCGCCGCCGCCGCCGTCTTCATGCTCTTCCCGGTCTACTGGCTGGCGGTCACCGCGGTGACCCCGCGCGAGGACCTCGCGGGTGGCCGCCCGCCCGCGTTCCCCAACGAGGTGCGCCTGTCCAACCTGTCGGAGACGTGGCAGTCGCTGCCGTTCAGCCAGTGGCTCGTGAACTCGCTGTCCATCGCGGTCGTGGCGTGCGTGCTGTCGGTGACGCTCAACCTCGCCGCGGGGTTCGTGCTGGCGAAGTACCGCTTCGCCGGGCGCGGGGCGATCTTCCTCGTCATCGTCTCGACGCTCATGATCCCGATCCAGGTCGTCATGATCCCGCAGTTCCGGATCGTCGCCGAGCTCGGCTGGCTCAACTCGTACTGGGCCGTGATCATCCCCCGCGCCGCCGAGGCCTTCGGCATCTTCCTGGCCCGCCAGTTCATGCTCGGCATCCCCGACGAGCTGCTCGAGGCCGCCCGCGTGGACGGCGCCGGCAACCTGCGCACCTTCGTCAGCGTCGTGCTGCCGCTGTGCAAGCCCCTCGTCGCGGTGCTCGTCGTCTTCACCTTCATGTTCCGCTGGAACGAGTTCGCCTGGCCGCTCATCGTGCTGCGCGAGCAGGCCCTCTACACGCTCCCCGTCGGCCTGTCGTTCCTCCAGGGCCAGAACGGCACCGACTACGCCGGCCTCACCGGCATGGCGCTGCTCACCTCGGTGCCGGTGCTCGTCGTGTTCCTCGTGTTCCAGCGGTACCTCGTCGAGGGCGTCGCCCGCACCGGGCTGAAGTAGGGGCGCCGCGCGCTGGGCGTGCGGGGCGCGTGCTCCCGCGGCGATCATGCGCGCCTGGCGGGGGACCGGGCCATCGGTCCCCGCGGCGACCATGCGCGGATGGCGGGGGCTGGCGGAGCGGCGGCGCCACCTCCCCGCGGCGATCATGCGCGCATGGCGGACGCTGGCGGAGCGGCGGCGCCACCCGTCCCTGCGGCGATCATGCGCGCACGGCGGGGGGTGCGCTCGCCCCGTGACCCCTTCGCGCACGCAGCACTCGGCGTGTCCCAGGCCATCGGTCGGGACACGCCGCTCCCGGCAGCCCTAGGGGTGCGCGAACCGGGCGACCGCGGAGCCACGCCCGCTCGGCGCACGTGCTGCGCGTACCGGACGCGGGGCCGGCCGCCGGACCTCCGCCTGGTCCGCGGGGTCCGCGGGGTCCGCGGGGTCCGCCGTACGGGGTCCGACGGCGGGCCCGGGCGGTGCGCACGAGCCGGGTGTCCGGTTCGCGCACACAGCGCACGGCGTGTCCCGGTCCTTCGACCGGGACACGCCGCTCCCGGCGACACGTCGTGTGCGCGAACCGGACACCCGGCGGACGCCACGCCGCTCCCGGCGACACGTCGTGTGCGCGAACCGGACAGCCGGCGGACGCCACGCCACTCCCGACCCCGCAGGCGTGCGCGGTCGGGAGCGGCGCCCGGACCCCTCAGCCCCGCAGCAGCGCCGAGAAGTCCGTGGTGAGCTCGAACGGGTCGGCGGGGCCGGCGGCGGGCTCCCGGGCGGCGACGGCGGCGGCGAGCTCGCGCCCGGCGCGCTCGACGCGGGCGGACAGCTCACCGGTGGTGCCGTCGGAGCCCGCCCAGTCCTCGGACGCGGCGAAGACGCCGGTGGCGACGGGCGCGGCGCGCAGGTACGCCATGAGGGGGCGCAGCGCGTGGTCCAGGACCAGCGAGTGGCGGGCGGTGCCGGCGGTGGCGCCGAGCAGCACCGGCAGGCCGTCGAGGGCGCCGGGCTCCAGGACGTCGAAGAACGTCTTGAACAGCCCGCTGTAGGACGCGCTGAAGACCGGGGTCACGGCCACGAGCCCGTCGGCGCGCCCGACGGCGTCGAGCGCGGCGCGCAGGTCGCCGCGGGCGAAGCCGGTGAGCAGGTGGTCGGTGAGCTCGTGGGCCACGTCGCGCAGCTCCACGACCTCCACCTCGGCCGCGACGCCCCGCTCGCGCAGGGCGTCGACGGTCGCGGCGGTGAGCCGGTCGGCGAGCAGCCGGGTCGAGCTCGGCTGCCCGAGGCCGCCGGAGACGACGACCAGGGTGCGGGTGCTCACGAGGCGAGCGCCTCCTCCGTACCGGGCGCGCCCTCGCGGCGGGCGGCCGCGAGCAGGCTCGCGTGGGTGGGTGCCTCCGGCACGTGGGCCGGCTTGAGCGCGGCGAACTCGCGCCGCAGGACCGGGACGACCTCCTCGCCGAGCAGGTCCATCTGCTCGAGGACGGTCTTCAGGGGCAGCCCGGCGTGGTCGATGAGGAACAGCTGGCGCTGGTAGTCGCCGACGACGTCGCGGAAGCCGAGCGTCCGCTCGACGACCTGCTGCGGGCTGCCGACGGTGAGCGGGGTCTCCGCGGAGAACTCCTCCAGCGACGGGCCGTGGCCGTAGACCGGGGCGACGTCGAAGTAGGGGCGGAACTCGCGCACCGCGTCCTGCGAGTTCCTCCGCATGAACACCTGCCCGCCGAGCCCCACGACGGCCGTGTCGGCGGGGCCGTGGCCGTAGTGCTCCCAGCGGCGACGGTAGAGGTCGACCATCCGCCGGGTGTGCTCGGCCGGCCAGAAGATGTTGTTGTGGAAGAAGCCGTCGCCGTAGTACGCGGCCTGCTCGGCGATCTCCGGGGTGCGGATCGAGCCGTGCCACACGAAGGGCGGCACGCCGTCGAGCGGGCGCGGCGTGGCGGTGAACGACTGCAGCGGGGTGCGGAACCGGCCCTGCCAGTCCACGACGTCCTCGCGCCACAGCCGGCGCAGCAGCGCGTAGTTCTCCACGGCGAGCGCGAGCCCGTCGCGGATGTCCTTGCCGAACCACGGGTAGACCGGGCCGGTGTTGCCGCGGCCGAGCATGAGGTCGACGCGGCCGTCCGCGAGGTGCTGCAGCGTCGCGTAGTCCTCGGCGATCTTCACCGGGTCGTTCGTGGTGATGAGCGTCGTGGAGGTGGAGAGCAGCAGCCGCTCGGTGCGGGCGGCGACGTAGCCGAGCAGGGTGGTCGGCGACGACGGCACGAACGGCGGGTTGTGGTGCTCGCCGGTCGCGAAGACGTCGAGCCCCACCTCCTCGGCCTTGCGGGCGATGGCGACCATCGCCTTGATGCGCTCGGCCTCGGTGGGGGTCCGGCCGGTGGTCGGGTCCGGGGTGACGTCGCCGACGGTGAAGACGCCGAACTGCATGGCGGGTCCTCGATCCTCAGGAGGGGTCGTACGGGGGTGGGGTGCGGGTGGGGCGGCGGCCGCCGCGGGGGCGCTGCGGGCAGCGCCCCCGGCGGCAGCGGTGCTCGGGCCTCAGGCCTCGGGGGCCTCGGCGGGCACCTCGGCGGGGGCCTCGACCTGGACCTTGATGGCGGAGAGCTCGAACTCCAGGGCGATCTTCTCGCTGACGAGGACGCCGCCGGTCTCGAGGGCGGCGTTCCAGGACACGCCGAAGTCGCTGCGGTTGAGGCTCGCGCGGCCCTCGAAGCCCACGCGGACGTTGCCGAACGGGTCCTTCGCGGCGCCGGTGTACTCGAACTCGACGGTGACCGGCTTGGTGGTGCCCTTGATGGTCAGGTCGCCCGTGACGGCGAAGGTGCTCTCGTCGAGGACCTCGACGCCGGTCGAGCGGAAGGTGATCTGCGGGAAGCTCGGCGCGTCGAAGAACTCGTTGGTGCGCAGGTGGCCGTCGCGCTGCTCGTTGCGGGTGTCGACGCTGGCGACCTCGATGTCGACGTGCGCGCTGGACGCGGTCGGGTCCGCGAGGTCGAGGTGGGCGCCGCCGGCGAACTCGGTGAACTGGCCGCGCACCTTGGTGACCATGGCGTGGCGGGCGACGAAGCCGATGCGGCTGTGCGACGCGTCGAGCACGTAGTCGCCGGTGAGCTCGGCGGGGGTGAGGGCGGTGGGGACGGCGGTCTGGGTCATCGCGGGCTCCTGCGGGGCGGCGGGTCGGCCAGGTCTTGTTGACCTGTCAACATCGACGCTACGGGAACTCACGCTGACGTGTCAACATTCCGGGGTACGCTGGACGGGTGGACCTGACGGAGCGCGCCGCGGCCGGCGCAGCGGTGCGGTGGCTGGACGAGGACGAGGCGCGGATGTGGCGGGCGTACCTCGTGATGCGCCGCGACCTCGACGGCGTCGTCGACCGCCAGCTCGCCCAGGGCGGGCTCTCGACCGCCGACTACGCGCTGCTCGTCCCGCTGTCCGAGGCGCCCGAGGGCGTCCTGCGCGCCCGCGAGCTCGGGCGCGACGCCGGGTGGGACCGCAGCCGGCTCTCGCACCAGCTGCGGCGCATGGAGCAGCGCGGGCTCGTCGAGCGGTTCGACTGCGAGACCGACGCGCGCGGCACCATGGTGCGGCTCACCGCGGCGGGGCGCGACGCGCTCACCGCGTCCGCGCCGGGGCACGTGGAGACCGTGCGCCGCTACTTCGTCGACCTGCTCTCGCCCGAGGAGGTCGCGGTCCTGGAGTCGGTCGCGCGGCGGGTCAGCGCGGCGATCGCCGCGGGCGACGACCACGACCCCTGCCAGGGCTGAGGGCCCGTACGGGTCGCGGGGGCCGGGCCGGACCCGGGGTCACGACCAGAGCAGGCGGCGCACGTCCGGCTCGGGGGCGCCCACGAGCCCGGCGTACCGGTCGAGCAGCCCGGCGACGAGGCACGCCAGCGCGAACGCGTGGTGCTCCGCCTCCTCGTCCGCGACGCTGACGAACGCCTCCTCGGGGCTGCCGGCGCGCAGCGCCAGGGCCCACAGCCGCGTCGCGGCGGCCCACGGCGTGCGGTGCAGCCCCGCGGTGCGGGCCAGCGCGCTCGCCGTCGTCGGGGCTCCGGCGGCGTCGAGCAGGTCGAGGACGTCGAGGGCGCGCGCGGCGAGCGTGCCGAGGACCGGCACCGGGTCGTCGGCGACCCCGCCGGCCACGAGGTGCCCGGCGTCGCGCAGGCGCCCCTCCTGCAGCGCCGCGAGCAGGGTGCCGGCCGCGGCGGCGGGGACGGGCCGCGGGCGGGCCGGTGCGGTGGGGTGCTCCATGCCCCCGTACGTCGGCGCCGGCGCGCCCCGCCTTGACCCCGCGCCCGGACCCTGCCCGGGCACCGCCGCCTAGGCTCGGGCCCATGGCAGAGCTCGACCCGGAGGTCCTGGACTTCGCGCACCGGCTGTTCGACCTGGCGCGCCACGGCGGCACCGAGGAGCTGGCCGGCTACCTCGACGCCGGGCTGAGCCCCGACCTCACCAACGACAAGGGCGACACGCTGCTCATCCTGGCGGCGTACCACGCGCACCCCGCGACGGTCGCCGCGCTGCTGGCGCACGGCGCGGACCACTCGCGGGCGAACGACCGGGGGCAGACCGCGCTCGCGGCCGCCGTCTTCCGCCGCGACGAGGAGACGGTGCGCCTGCTCCTCGCGGCCGGGGCGGACCCCGACGCCGGCGGCCCGTCGGCGCGCCAGACCGCGGCGTTCTTCGAGCTGCCGGAGATGGCGGCCCTGCTGCCGGCCCCGCGGTGACCACGGAGCGTCACCGGATACCGGACGTTCCGCGACGGACCCCGCCCGGACAGCGGCCGATCGGGGGCGAAGCGGTCACGCAGCGCTGCGGAGCGGGTTAGCGTCACCGGCAGAGCGGCAGCACGCGCCCCGACGGACGGGCCCGGCGCGACGCCGCTGCACACGGCTGGGGGGCTGGGATGGGGACGCGCGCGCGGACGACCTACGCAGGGGGATGGCGCCGGGGGGTGCTCGCGGCGGGCGCCGCGGTGCTCGCCCTCGCGGCGCAGCCGGTGCCGGCGGGGGCCGTGACGACCCCCGTGCACACCGGGGTGGTGAGCGCCGACCCGGTCGACAGCACGCCGCACGTGCTCGACGGGGCCGTGCGCTCGATCGTGCAGGTGGGCGACGTCGTCGTGGTGGGCGGCAGCTTCACCAGCGTGGCGCAGACGCGCACCAGCGCCCCGCTCCCCCGCAGCGGGCTCTTCGCCTTCTCCGCGAGCACCGGCACGATCGTGCCGGGCTTCGACCCCGCACCCGACGGGGCGGTGCAGTCCCTCGACAGCGACGGCACGTCGCTCTACGTCGGCGGCACCTTCACCCGCATCGCCGGGGCGACCCAGCGCCGGCTCGCCAAGCTGACCCTCGACGGGCGCCTCGCCGCCGGGCAGCCGCGGGTGCCGAACTCCCGGGTCAACGACGTCGTGGTGCGCGGCTCGCGCCTCTACGCCGCGGGCGCCTTCACCGCGGTCGGGGGCACCCCCCGCGGCGCGCTCGCCGCGCTCGACAAGGACACCGGCGCGCTGCTGCCGCAGGTCGACGTGCCGTTCTCCGGCATCCACAACAGCGGCACGACGAACATCCAGCGCTTCGACGTCGCGCACGACGGCAGCGAGCTCGTCGCGGTCGGCAACTTCTCGACCGTCGCCGGCGAGGCGCGGCGCCAGATCGCCCGGGTGGCGCTGCCCGCCGACGGGCCCGCGGCCCTCTCCCCCTGGGCGACCACCCGCTACACCCGCCCCTGCGCGTCGAAGGCCTTCGACACCTACATGCGCGACGTCGACTACGCGCCCGACGGCTCGTACTTCGTCGTCACCACCACCGGCGCGTTCGACGGCGGCCAGTCCACGGGCACGCTCTGCGACACCGCGGCCCGCTGGGACACCGCGCCGACCACCGCCGGGCAGGACCCCGCCTGGGTGGACTACACCGGCGGCGACACCCTCTACGGCGTCGAGGTCACCGGCAGCGTCGTCTACGTCGGCGGCCACATGCGGTGGATGAACAACCCGTTCCAGAGCAACCAGGCCGGCCCCGGCGCGGTGGCCCGCGAGGGCGTCGCCGCGCTCGACCCCGTCAACGGCCTGCCGCTGGCGTGGAACCCGGGCCGCACCCGCGGGGTCGGCGCCGAGGCGCTGCACGCGACCGAGCAGGGCCTCTGGGTCGGCAGCGACACCGACCGGCTCGGCGGCGAGTACCACGGCCGGGTGGCCTTCCTCCCGCTCGAGGGCGGGTACGTCCCGCGCGCGCAGGCCGCGACCACGCTGCCCACCACCCTCTACGCCGGGCGCACCGCCGCCGCCGGCGCCGTCCCCGCGGGCCTCGCGGCCCGCCCCTTCGACGGCACCGCCGCAGGGCCGGCCACCGTCGTGCCCGTCCCGGCCGACCTCGACTGGGGCGCCGCGCGCGGCGCGTTCGTGGCCGGCGGGCAGCTCTACCTCGGCCAGTCCGACGGCCGGCTCGTCGCTCGCGCGCTGACGACGGACGGGCTCGGCCCGGCACGCGACGTCGACCTGCGCAACGACCCCGACAACGGCGCGAAGATCCCGTGGACGATCAGCGGCGTCACCGGCATGGCGTACGACGCCGGCACCGGCCGCGTCTACTACACCCGCTCGGGCAGCGCGGCGCTCTACTACCGCTACTTCACCCTCGACGGGGAGGTGCCGGGGGCGCAGGAGCTGGTCGCCGCGACGACCGGCTTCACCGGCGCCGCGGGCCTCGCGGTCGCCGGCGGCGAGCTGCTCTGGGGCTCCAGCGTGGACGGGCACCTGCGCGCGGTCCCGCTCGTGGCGGGCCGCCCCGCCGGCGCGGCGCGCACCGTCGTCGCCGACGGCACCTGGCGCACCCGCGCGCTCTTCGCCTCCTCCGAGGCGCTGGCCCCCGTGCCGAACGCCGCCCCCGTCGCGCAGGTCGCGCAGCAGTGCGACCCCAGCGGCGCCTGCACCTTCGACGCCTCCGGGTCCAGCGACGCCGACGGCACCGTGGTGTCGTACGCCTGGGACCTCGGGGACGGCACCACCGCCAGCGGGCCGACCGCGACCCGCGCGTATGCCGACGGCACCTGGACGGTCCGCCTCACGGTGACCGACGACCGCGGCGCCACGGCGACCACGGAGACGACCGTCGTCGTGCAGGCCCCGCCGGCGCAGGCCGAGGTCGGGTTCGTCGGCGCCACGGGCACGAGCGGCAACGCCGTCACCCTCGGCGCGCCGGTCCCGGACGGCGTGCGCGCCGGGGACGCCCTGCTGCTCAGCCTGTCGGTGGCCGCCGACCGCGTCCCCGCCGCCCCCGCCGGGCTGCGCGGCTGGACGCTGCTGGGCGACGCCGTCGGCGCCCGCGGCGAGCTGCACACCTTCGTGTGGCACGCCGTCGCCGAGGACGGCGACGCCGGGCGCACCGTCTCGGTCGCGCTCGACGCACGCGCCAAGGCGACGCTGGCGGTGCTCGCGTACACCGGCGCCGAGGCGGCGCCGCCGGCCTTCGCGGCCGTCGCGGAGACCGCGTCGCGGGCCGAGCACGCCGCCCCCGCGCTCCCGGCGACCACCGGCAGCTGGGTGGTGTCCGGCTGGGCCGACAAGTCCAGCGCCACGACCGGGTGGACCGCGCCGGCCGGTACGCAGGAGCGCAGCGAGCTGGTCACCGACGGCTCGGGCCGGGTGACGAGCCTCGTCGCCGACAGCGGCGCCCCGGTCCCCGCCGGCACCGCGGGCGGCCTCACCGCCGTCGCCGACTCCGCCTCGGCCAAGGCGGTCGCCTGGACGGCGGTGCTGCGCCCGCGCACCTGAGCGCGGCAGCCGCGCTGACCACGCAAGCGACCCGTCGGGGTGCTCCGCGTGGTCGCGGCGGTGACCCGCCGCGGGTCAGAGGGCGAGGGCGTACGACGGGTCCTCGAGCACCCGCGCCACGTCGGCGAGGAGCTTCGAGCCCAGCTCGCCGTCGACGAGGCGGTGGTCGAAGCTCAGCGACAGCTGGAGCACCGAGCGCGGGCGGACCCTGCCCTTGTGCACCCACGGCTTCTCGCGGACCGCGCCGACGGCGAGGATCACCGACTCCCCGGGGTTGAGGATCGGGGTGCCGCCGTCGACGCCGAAGACGCCGACGTTGGTGATCGTCGCGGTGCCGCCCTGCAGGTCGGCGGGCTGCGTACGGCCCGCGCGCGCGGTGCGGACGAGCTCGTCCAGCGCCCGGGCCAGGTCCGGCAGGGCCAGGGCATCGGCGCCCTTGACGTTCGGCACGACGAGCCCGCGCGGGGTCGCCGCGGCGATGCCGAGGTGCACCGCGGGGTGCAGGACGATCTCCTGCGCGTCCTCGTCCCACGACGCGTTGGCCTCGGGGTGCCGGCGCAGCGCGAGGACGAAGGCCCGCGCGACGAGCAGCAGCGGGCCGACCCGCAGGCCCGCGAGCGCGGGGTCCTCCTTGAGCCGGCGCACGAGCTTGAGCGTCCGGGTGACGTCGACCTCGACCCACTCGGTGACGTGCGGCGCGGTGAAGGCGCTCGCGACCATCGCCCGCGCGGTCGCCTTGCGCACGCCCTTGACCGGGATGCGCACCGCGCCGGCGGGCGCATGGTCACGTCCGGGCACTGCATGATCGCGGCCGGGATCTGCATGATCACGCCCGGGAGCTGCATGATCACGGCCGGGGGCTGCGGCGGCCGCGGCGGCCTCGACGTCGGCGCGGGTGACGACCCGGCCGGGACCGGTGGGGTCCACGGTCGCGAGGTCGACGCCCAGCTCCTTGGCCAGGCGGCGCACGGGGGGCTTGGCGAGCACCGCCGCCGGGACGGGCCCGGGGGCCTGCGCGGGGGCGGGCGAGGGCGAGGGCACGAACGCGCCGTGCAGCGCCTGCTGGACCGGCGCCGCGCCGGACGGGTCGGGGCGCCCGCGCCGGGGCCGGCGCGCGGTGGCGGCGGCGCGGGGGCCGTACCCGACGAGCACGGGCTGGCGCGCCGGCGCCTCCTCGGTGACCGGCGGCGGCGTGGGCACCAGGTCCTCGGCGAGCGAGGAGGTCGCCTGCACGGGCGGCGCGGACGCCCCGACGGCCACGTCGACGGCGATGATCGGCGCGCCGACGTCGGCCGTGGTGCCCTCGGGCACGAGCAGCTCGGCGACGACGCCGGCGTACGGGCACGGCAGCTCGACGAGCGACTTCGCGGTCTCGATCTCGACGATGACGTCGTTGACGGCGACGGCGTCGCCCTCCTTGACCTTCCACGACACGATCTCGGCCTCGGTGAGGCCCTCGCCGACGTCGGGCAGGCGGAACTGCTTGATCTCGGGCACGTCAGGTCCTCGGGTCCTCAGAAGGCGAGCGAGCGGTCGACGGCGTCGAGGACGCGGTCGAGGTCGGGCAGGAAGGCGTCCTCGAGGCGGCTCGGCGGGTACGGCACGTCGTAGCCGCCGACGCGCAGCACGGGCGCCTCGAGCCGGTAGAAGCAGCGCTCGGTCACCCGGGCCGCCACCTCGGCGCCGAGGCCGAGGAAGGTCGGCGCCTCGTGGACGACGACGAGCCGCCCGGTGCGCGCGACCGACGCCTCGAGCGCGCCGAGGTCGAGCGGGGACAGCGAGCGCAGGTCGAGCACCTCGAGGGACGTCCCCTCCCGCTCGGCGGCCGCCGCGGCGTCGAGCGCCGTGCGGACCGTCGGGCCGTACGCGGCGACGGTGACGTCGGTGCCCTCGCGCAGCACCCGCGCCGCGTGCAGCGGCGTGAGGTCGTCCCAGGCGCGCGCCTCGTCGACCTCGCCCTTGTCCCAGTAGCGCCGCTTGGGCTCGTAGAGCAGCACCGGGTCCTCGCAGGCCACGGCCTGCTGCACCATCCAGTACGCGTCGTCCGGGGTCGAGCAGGCGACGACGCGCAGGCCGGCGGTGTGGGCGAAGTACGCCTCGTTGGACTCGCTGTGGTGCTCGACGGCGCCGATCCCGCCGCCGACGGGGATCCGCACGACGACCGGCAGGGACACCGCGCCCAGCGAGCGGGCGCGCATCTTGGCCAGCTGGCTGACGATCTGGTCGAACGCCGGGTAGACGAAGCCGTCGAACTGGATCTCCACCACGGGGCGGTAGCCGCGCAGGGCCAGGCCGATCGCCGTGCCGACGATGCCGGACTCGGCGAGCGGGGTGTCGATGACCCGGTCCTCGCCGAAGTCCTTCTGCAGGCCGTCGGTGACCCGGAAGACGCCGCCGAGCTTGCCGACGTCCTCGCCCATGACGAGGACCTTGGGGTCGGCGTCCATGGCGCGGCGCAGCCCGCCGTTGAGCGCCTTCGCGAGCGTCGTGGTGGTCATCGCGCGGCCCCCTCGGGAGCGTCCTCGAACGAGGCGAGGTAGTCGACCATCCCGGCCCGCTCCTCCGCGAGGAGCGGGTGGGGCTCGGCGTACACGTGGTCGAACATCGCCGTGGGCGGCGGGTCGGGCAGCGCGCGGCAGCCCTCGCGCAGCCGTACGGCCAGCGCCTCGGCCTCCCGGTCGAGGTCGTCGAGGAAGGCCTGGTCGGCCCAGCCGCCCCGCACGAGGTGCGCCTTGAGCCGCTCGAGCGGGTCCTTGAGCTTCCACTGCTCGACCTCGCTGGCGATGCGGTAGCGGGTCGGGTCGTCGGAGGTCGTGTGCGCGCCCATCCGGTACGTGTAGGCCTCGACGAGCGTCGGGCCGCCGCCCTCGCGCGCGGTGCGCAGGGCGTCGCGGGTCACGGCGAGGCACGCGAGCACGTCGTTGCCGTCGACCCGCACGCCGGGGAAGCCGAAGCCGAGCGCGCGCTGGTAGAGCGGGATGCGGGTCTGGCGCTCCAGCGGCTCGGAGATCGCCCAGTGGTTGTTCTGGCAGAAGAACACGACCGGGGCCGAGGTGACGCTGGCGAAGGTGAAGGCCTCGTTGACGTCGCCCTGGCTGGAGGCGCCGTCGCCGAAGTACGCGATGGTGGCCGCCTCGGCGCCGTCGCGCTGCATCCCCATCGCGTAGCCGGTGGCGTGCAGCGTCTGGGCGCCGATGACGATCGTGTAGAGGTGGAAGCCGTGCTCGGCCGGGTCCCAGCCGCCGTGGTTCACCCCGCGGAAGAGGCCGAGCAGCTGGAGCGGGTCGACCCCGCGCGTCCAGGCGACGCCGTGCTCGCGGTAGGTCGGGAACGCGTGGTCCCGCGCCAGCAGCGCGCGGCCCGAGCCGACCTGGGCCGCCTCCTGGCCGAGCAGGCTGGCCCAGATGCCGAGCTCGCCCTGGCGCTGCAGGGCGGTGGCCTCCACGTCGACCCGGCGCACGAGGACGAGGTCGCGGTAGAGGGAGCGCAGCTCCTCGGGCGTGGTCTCGAGGTCGTAGCGCGGGTGGTGCACCCGCTCGCCCTCGGGCGTCAGCAGCTGCACGAGCTCGGGGCCGGCGACCTCCCCGGGCACGTCGGGGGTGGGGGCCTGCGCGGCGGTCCCGGGGTGCGC
The DNA here is from genome assembly GCF_003594885.1 of Vallicoccus soli. Taxonomy (NCBI): domain Bacteria; kingdom Bacillati; phylum Actinomycetota; class Actinomycetes; order Motilibacterales; family Vallicoccaceae; genus Vallicoccus; species Vallicoccus soli. Next base: position 104,211 of record NZ_QZEZ01000007.1, on the reverse strand, counting down.
CCGGGCGCCCGCCGCGCCGACGACGGTGTCGGTCACGGGCGCTCCTGTCCTCGTCACGTCCCGCCCGCCCGGGGTCCCCGGGCGCCGGCGGGTGCGGCCGGCGACGGGCCCGCGGCGCCCCGAGGTGGGGGGCTCCGGTGCCCGTCCGGGCCCCGTGGGACGCCCCTGTGGTGCGACTCACAGGCCCGTGCGGGACAACGTACCGGTCCGGGGGTAGGAGCGGGGGCCCGGCGGGCCCGGCGGGCCCGGGGGACGGCGGGCGGCGCCCGGGTGGCCCCGGCGTGACCGGGGCGTGACCTGCGGGGACGCGGCGCAGCGGTGCCCCGGCGGCGGTGCGGGGTGGGCCGGCCCGGCGTCGGGACGCTGCGCGACGGGACGCTGGCGGTGCGTGCCGGCGGCGGGGCCCGACGGGCGGTCCCGTCCACAGGATCGCCGCCGCTTTACCGCCGCTTGGTGCCCCGGCAGGTAGTTTCCCAGCGTCCCCCGAACGGCGCGCCGCCTTGACGGCGCGCGCCGACCGCGACCCCGAGGAGCTGCCGCCCGTGCGAGCACGTCCCGTCGTCCTCGCTGCGTGCGCAGCCCTGTCCGCGTCCCTCTTCCCCGTCGTCGCCGGTGCACCCCTCGCCGCGGCCGACGAGCGCGGGGCCGTCGCCGTGGAGCGCTCGCGCGCCGCCGTCGGCGACGCGCGCGACCGCCTCGCGCAGGCCCAGGCCGCGCTCCCGCGGGCGCAGGCCGAGCTGGAGCGGGCGACCCGCGCGCTGCGCGGCGCCCAGGCCCGCGAGCGCGCCGTCGCCGCCGAGCTCGTGCGCGCCCAGCGTGCCGAGCGGGCCGCCACCGCGCAGGTCGCGCGCACCCGCGCCGCCCTGGCCGAGGCCGAGCGCACCGCCGCCGCCCTGGCCCACGAGGTGTACGTGCAGGGCCTCGACGGTCCCGCCCGCCAGCTCTCGGTCGCCCTCGGGGCGCGCGACGCGCAGGAGCTCGCCGCCGCCGTCGCCCTGACGAGCGAGGTGTCCCAGCGCCAGTCGGACCAGATCGCGCACCTCGACGCCCAGCGCGCGCGCCTCGCCGAGCACGAGGCAGCCCTGTCCGCCGCGCGCTCGGAGGTGCAGCGCCGCGAGGCCGCCGCCGAGGCGGTCGTCGAGCGCGAGCGCTCCCTCGTCACCCGCGCCAGCCGCAGCCGCGACCGCGTCACCGCCCTCGTCGCCGTGCGGGCCGAGGCCGTCGCCCGCGCCGAGGCCACGAAGCGGCTCGACGAGGCGCAGTACCGCGCGATGCAGGACGAGGCCGCCGCGCTCAAGGAGCGCCTGGCCACCATGGCCGCGACCGGGGTGCCGCCGGTGTCCGGCTCCGGCCTGGTCGTGCCCGCCGAGGGCAGCTTCACCTCGCCCTACGGCATGCGCACCCACCCCATCACCGGGGTGCACAAGCTCCACACCGGCATGGACATCGCCAACTCCTGCGGCACGCCGATCCTCGCCGCGCAGGCCGGGCGCGTCGTCGAGGCGGAGTACGCGAGCGGCTACGGCTACCGCACCGTCATCGACCACGGGGTCGTCGGCGGCCGGCGCCTCGCGACGGCGTACAGCCACCAGCAGGGCCTGCAGACCGCCACCGGGCAGAGCGTCGCCCAGGGCCAGGTCATCGGCGAGATCGGCACGACCGGCTACTCCACCGGCTGCCACCTGCACTTCGAGGTGCTGGTCGACGGCGAGTACGTCGACCCGGAGCCCTACCTGCGCTGACCCGCCAGGACGCGCGAGCGCCCGCCCGGCCCCGTCGAGGGGGCGGGCGGGCGCTCGCGCGTCGGGGGCCCGTCGGGGGCACGTCGGGGGCGGACCCGCGGCGGGTCACGGGGCGGCGGCGGGCTCCGGCGCCGCGGGCGGCTCCCCGGCGGGCGCGGCCGGCGCGGCCGGCGCGGCCGGCGCGCCCTGCTCCGCGGCGCCCGCGGGGGCCCCGTCGGGCGCGCGGTCGGGGGTCGACGCCGGGGGCTGCGCCGTCGGGGGCACCGTCCCCGGGCCCGTCGCGGTCGGCGGGTCGACGACGACGGGCGGCGGGGTCTGCACGGGCTGCGGCTCGGGGCTCGGCTGCGGGTCCGGCGCCTGGCTGCCCGGGTCGGGCGTGCCCGTGGCGGGGTCGGTGGGAGCCGGGTCGCCGGGCGCCTCCACGACGGGCGGCGGCGTGGACGGCGCGGACGGCGTGGACGGCGTGGACGGCGCGGGCTCCTGCGTCGGGCGCGGGGTCGGCACGGGGGTCACCACGTCGCCGGCGTCGACGACGAAGTCGTCGTCCCCGACCGGGGAGCCGGGCCCGTCGCCGCCCGGCAGCGGCTGGGCGGGGGCACCGTCGCGCGGGGCCGGGGCGCCCCCGGGGGCGCCGGGCGCCTCCGCCCGTCGGTCGGCGCCGGGCACCGGGTCCACCCCGAGCGGTGCGCCGCGCCGCAGGACCCCGCGGCCCTGCGCCGCCCCGGGCAGGTCGAGGACCGCGGTCGGGGCGCCGCTCGCACCGGCCGCACCGGTCGCGGCGGGGGCGCCGGCCGGGCTGGTCGCGCCGTCCGTCGGCGAGGGCGCGGGGCGCAGGTCGAGCGGCGCGGGCGGGGCCGGGGCGGGGCCGGGCCCGGCGGCGTACGGCGCCGCGGCGGCCCCGGCGGACCCGCGGGGGCCGGGGGCGCCGCCGAGCTGCCCGACGCCGGCGACGCCGGCGACCGCCAGGGCCGCGGCGGCGAGACCGGCGAGGGTGGCGCGGGCCAGGTCGGACCCGAGGTCGCGCAGCCCCGCGCCGGCGGGCAGCACGTCGGCGGGCTCGCCGGGGCGCGGGGCCGCGGCGGGCGCGCCCCCGCGCTCGTCGCCCCGCGCGGCGGGGCGGGACGGGCGGTACGGGGTCCTCATGCCGGTACCTTCGGCACCGCGCCCGCCCGGCTTGAGGTCTCCGTCCGGGTGAGGACCGGGACCTGCGGGCCGGTGCGGCAGGGACCTGCGGACGGGGCCGTCCGGGACCTGCGGACGGGGCCGTCCGGGCGACGGCGCCGCGGGGACCGCGCGGGGGGCGTACGGGGGTCAGCCGTCCGCGGGCGGCGCCTCGAGCTCGAACCAGACGGTCTTGCCGTCGCCGGTGCGCCGCACGTCCCACGTCGTCGCGAGCCGGTCCAGCAGGAGCAGGCCCCGCCCGCCCGTGGCCTCGGTGTCGAGCTCGCGGCGCACCGGCCGCCGGCGCGACCCGTCGCTGACCTCGACGCGCACGCGGTCGGCGGCCGCGTGCACCCGCAGCCCCACCGCGGTGCGCGCGTGCACCACGGCGTTGGTGACGACCTCGCTCGTGAGCAAGGTGGCGACCTCGTCGACCGCGTCGAGCCCGTGCGCGCGCAGGAACGCCCGGACCATCCGCCGGGCGAGCGCGGGCGACGTGGGGTCGCCGTCGAGGGTGAGGGCCGCGGAGCCGCGGGCCCACACCGCGTCGGTCGCCGACGGCACGCGCAGCACGAGCACCGCGATGTCGTCGCGCGGAGCGCCGGACTGGAAGTCGAGGGCGGCCCGTTCGAGCCGGTCGGCGACCTCCTCGGCGTCGGCGCCGGCCGGCACGCCGCGCAGCACCCGCTCGGGCAGGTCGTCGTCGAACGCCCCGGACGCGTCGCGGGCCTCCACGACGCCGTCGGTGAAGAGCGCGAGGGCGTCGCCGGCCCCGAGCACGATCTCCACGTCGTCGACGTCGGGCACCGGCAGGAGCCCCAGCGCCATCCCGGGGCGGCCGACCGGCCCCACGCCGCCGCCGGCGCGCCGCAGCACGGGCAGGGGGTGCCCGCCCACGCACAGCCGCACGCGGGCGCCGCCCTCGACCGGCTCGACGTCGAGGTACGCGACCGTGGCGAACCGGTCGTCCTCCTCCCCCGCCTCGAGGATCGCCTCGTTGAGCACGCCCAGCACCTCCGCCGGCCCGGTCTCGCGCCGGGCGGCGGCGCGCACGGTGTAGCGGGCCATCGCGGTGAGGGTGGCCGCGGGAACGCCCTTGCCGGAGACGTCGCCGATGACCAGGCCGAAGCGCCCCGGGGCGATGCGGAAGACGTCGTAGAAGTCACCGCCCACCTCCGCGCGCCGGCTGACCGGGCGGTAGCGCACCGCGACCTGCAGGCCCGGCAGCGCGGGGAGCCGCGCGGGCAGCAGGCTGCGCTGCAGCGTCGAGGCCACCCAGCGGGTGTGCTCGAAGAGCCGGGCGCGCTCGAGGGCCTGCGCGCACTGGGCCGCGACGGCCTCGAGGTGGCGCAGCTCGTCCTCGCCCCACGTGCAGGGCCCGGCCAGGACGACGCTCAGCGCGCCCCGCGCGCGCCCCTCGAGGACGAGCGGCACGCACACCAGCCCCTCCCCGGCCACCCCGCCCGCGTGCAGGGGGTAGCGCGCGGCCCGCTCGGCCGCGTCGGCGAGCACGACGGGCGCCCGGCGGCGCACCGCGTCGGACTGCGGCGACGGCGCCGCCAGCGGCAGCGCGGCACCGTCGGCGCCGGGCAGCGTCGGCACCCCCGCGGCGCCCAGCCGGACCAGCTCGCCGCGGCGCTGGTCGACCTGCAGGAGCGAGGCGCCGGCGGCGCCGAGCGCGTCGCGCACGTGCGCGAGGGCGGTCGCGGTGACGGCGCCGACGTCGTGCGCCTCCGTGAGCCGTGCGGAGAGCCGCTGCTGCAGGCGCAGCCGCTCGGCGGTGCGCTCGGCGGAGCGGCGCGCCGCCCGCTCCGCGGCCCACAGCCGCGCCCGGTCCAGGGCCTGGGCGCCGTGGCTGGCGAGCGCCTCGAGGAAGCCCCGCTCGTCCTCGTCGAGCGGGTGCGGGTCGGTCCAGCCGACCGCGAGGGCACCGAGGCAGCGCTCGGCGCCCTCGGCGCCGTCGACGAGCAGGGGCAGGACGACCCAGCCGGCGGCCGCGAGCGGGGTGCCGGCGAGGTGCGGGAACAGCGCGTCGCGGGTGGCGAGGTCCGGCAGGTGCAGCACCGCGCGCTCGCGGACGGCGCGGGTCACGGGCAGGTCGACGTCCAGCGGCAGGGCGCCCCAGCGCTGCGCCGCGCCCGGCTCGCCCCCCTCCTCGGCGACGATCTCGAGCCGGTCGCCGCGATCGAGGTAGGCGAACCCGGTGCGCGCCGCGAGCAGGTCGCGGACCGCCGCGACCAGCGTCCGGGCGGCCTCGGCCTCGTCGTGCACCGCCGCGAGCCGGCGGGCGACGCGCAGCACGACGGCCAGGCGCTCGGCCGCGGTGCCCGGCGCGCGCCGGGTCGCCGTGGCGGGCGTGTCCATGCGGTCCGCTTCCCCCTCGCACACCGCGGCGGTCCTTCCGCGCGGCCCCACTGTAGGGCGGCGCAGCCCGTGACCACAGGGCTGCGCGGCGTCGTCCCCCGTACGGCGGACGGGTGATCGTGACCCAGCGACTACCCCCTGGCGACGACCCCATCCCTCCCCGTGAGCGGCGTCAGGGGACGAACGTCGCCGCCACCGCGAGCCACGCGTCGTTCGCCTCGGGCTCGGCGACGGTGACCCGCGCGCCCTCGCCCGCGAACGGGCGCACGACGACCCCCGCCCGCTCGCAGGCGGCCGCGAACTCCCCCGTGCGCTCCCCGAGCCGCAGCCAGACGAAGTTCGCCTCGCTCGCGGGCGGGTCCCAGCCCTGGGCGCGCAGCGCCGCCACGACCCGCGCCCGCTCCTGCACGAGCGCCTCGACCCGCTCCGCCAGCGCCTCCTCCGAGCGCAGGGACGCGATCGCGGCCACCTGCGCCGGCCCGCTGACGCCGAAGGGCACCGCCGTCTTGCGCAGCGCCTCGGCGACCGGCGGGTGGGCCACCGCGAAGCCGACCCGCAGGCCGGCGAGGCCGTACGCCTTCGAGAACGTCCGCAGCACGCACAGGCCGGGGCGGTCGCGGTGCAGCTCGACCCCGTCCGGCACCTCCGGGTCGCGCACGAACTCGCGGTACGCCTCGTCGAGCACGACGAGGACGTCCGGCGGCACCCGGTCGAGGAAGCGCTCGAGGGCGGCCCGCCGGACCGCCGGGCCGGTCGGGTTGTTCGGCGAGCAGACGAGCACGAGGCGCGTACGGTCCGTGATCGCCTCGGCCATGGCGTCGAGGTCGTGCTCCTCGGTGGCGGTGAGCGGCACCCGCACGGCGGTGGCCCCCGCGATGCCGACGACGATCGGGTACGCCTCGAAGGAGCGCCAGGCGAAGACGACCTCGTCGCCCGGCCCGGCGGTGGCCTGCACGACCTGCTGGAGCACGCCCACGCTGCCGGTGCCGGTGGCCAGGTGCTCCGGCGGCACGTCGAAGCGGCGGGACAGCTCCTGCACGAGCGCCCCCGCGGTCATGTCGGGGTAGCGGTTCATGGCCGCGACCTCGCGCCCGACGGCCTCGAGGACCCCCGGCAGCGGCGGGTACGGGTTCTCGTTGGACGACGCCTTCCACAGCACCTCGCCCGCGGCGGTCCGGCCGGGCACGTACGCGGGCACGGCGTCGAGCGCCGCGCGCAGGCGCGGGGTGGAGGGGGCGGCGGCAGGGGTGGCGTCCGTCACGGGCGCAGCCTAGGGCGGGACCCCGACGAGCGCGTGGCGGGCGCGGGAGGGCGGGGGGACCGGTTGCGGCGGCGCCGGGGCGGGTACCGCGTCGGGACGCCCCGGCGCGCTGCTCGCATACGCTGGGGCGCTCGAGGGGTGCTGACGACGAGCGCTGACGCCAGCGCCGATGACCAGGTGACAGGGGACCGCGGGTGCCGAACGCAGGACAGCGCTACAGCGACGTCGTCATCAGCGGGCTGGCGCACCTGGACGCCCCGCAGGTCCTCACCTCCGAGGCCATCGAGGACCGGCTGGCGCCGGCGATGAAGCGGCTCGGGGTGGGCCGCGGCCTGCTCGGGCGCCTCGTCGGCATCAGCCAGCGCCGCGTCTGGGACGAGGGCACGCCGCCGAGCGACCCCGCCGCCGAGGCCGGGCGCCGCGCGATCGAGCGCAGCGGCGTCCCCGCCGAGCAGCTCGGCATGCTCGTCAACACCTCGGTGAGCCGCGACTTCCTCGAGCCGTCGACCGCGAGCATCGTGCACGGCAAGCTCGGCCTGCCCACGACCGCCATGAACTTCGACCTGGGCAACGCCTGCCTGGGCTTCGTCAACGGGATGAACCTGGTCTCGACGATGATCGAGCGCGGCGAGATCGACCACGGGATCGTCGTCAACGCCGAGAGCAGCCGCTTCGTCGTCGAGTCGACCATCGAGCGGCTGCTCACCAAGGGCACCCCGGAGGTCCTGCGCGAGCAGTTCGCGACGCTGACGCTCGGCTCCGGCGCGGTGGCCATGGTGCTGTCCCGCAAGGGCACGGTCGACGACGGGCACGCGTACCTCGGCGGTCTGAGCCGGGCGAGCACGCAGCACGCGCACCTGTGCACCGGCCACGCCCACGAGATGCTCACCGACCTGCGCGGGCTGCTCGACGCCGGCATCGAGCTGGGCCACCTCACGTGGAAGGAGGCCGTGGACGCGTACGGGTGGGACCCGGACGGCTTCGACCTCTACGCCCTGCACCAGGTGAGCCTCGTCCACACCCGCGCGGTCTGCGACACCCTCGGCATCGACCCGCAGCGCGTGCCGCTGATCTTCCCCGAGCACGGCAACATGGGGCCGGCCTCCGTGCCGTACGTGCTGTCCAAGGCGGCGGAGGAGGGCCGGCTGCGCCGCGGCGACAAGGCGGTCCTCATGGGCATCGGCAGCGGGCTCAACGCCTGCGCCGCGGAAGTGCACTGGTGAGGGCGGACCTCCGCCTCCCCGACCTCCCGGACGCCCGCCACGTGACCGTGGGGGGCCAGGACGTCGCGTACCTCGACGAGGGCGCCGGCGAGCCGGTGCTCATGGTGCACGGCAACCCGTCCTGGTCGTACCACTACCGGCACCTCGCCGCGGCGGTCGCCGCGCACGGGCACCGCGCCGTCGTCCCCGACCACGTGGGGATGGGCCGCAGCGCGCGCCCGGCGGCGGGCGACTACCCCTTCACGTACGAGCGGCGGGTCGAGGACCTCGGCGGCTTCGTCGACGCCGTGCTGCCCGACGGCCCGCTGACGCTCGTGGTCCACGACTGGGGCGGCGCGATCGCGCTCGCCTGGGCCGTGCGCCACCCCGAGCGGGTGCGCCGCGTGGTCCTGCTCAACACCGCCGCGTTCCCCCTGCCCCCCGGCGCCGGCCTGCCGTGGCACCTGCGGGCGGCGCGGGTGCCGTACGCCGGCGACGGGGCCGTCCTGCTCGGCAACGCCTTCGTGCGCGGGGCCGTGCACCTCGGCGTCGTGCACCGGATGCCGCGCCAGGTGCGCCGCGGCTACCTCGCGCCGTACGACTCCCCCGCGCGCCGGCTCGCGGTGCTGCGCTTCGTGCAGGACGTGCCGGCCTCGCCCTCGGCCCCGGCGCACGCCCTGCTCGCCGCGACGGAGCGGGCCCTGCCGGGGCTGCTCGCGCAGGTGCCGGTCCTCGTGCTGTGGGGGCTGCGCGACCCGGTGCTCGACGCGCGCATCCTCGAGCGCTGGCGCGAGCTGGTGCCCTCGGCCGAGGTCCACGCGTACGAGGACGCCGGGCACTTCGTCCTCGAGGACGCCCGGGAGGTCGTGGTCCCGCGCGTGCTCGACCTGCTGGACCGCACGTGAGCGCCCGCGACCTCGCGGGCGCGCTGGCCGAGGCGGCGCGTACGACCCCCGGCGCCGTCGCCGCGTGGGTGCCGGCCGGGCGCAGCGGCTTCCGCGCCACGACGTACGCCGGCCTCGACGCCCGCGCCGACGCGCTGGCGGCGGGGCTGAGCGCGTACGGGATCGGCCCCGGCACCCGCACGGCGATGCTCGTGCCTCCCGGCGAGGACTTCTTCGCGCTCGCCTTCGGCCTGCTGCGCGCGGGCGCCGTGCCGGTGCTCGTCGACCCCGGGATCGGCACGGCGAACCTCGGCCGCTGCCTCGGCGAGGTGCGCCCCGAGGCGTTCGTGGGCATCCCCCGCGCGCAGGTCGCGCGCCGGGCGCTGCGCTGGTGCCCGACGGTCCGCCGGTCGGTGACGGTCGGGCGGCGGGTGCCCGGCGGCGGGGCGACGCTCGCCGAGGTGGAGGCCGAGGGGGTGCGGCGGCTGCCCTTCGCGCCACCCCCCGCGCAGGACCCGGCCGCGGTGCTCTTCACCACCGGCAGCACGGGGGTCCCCAAGGGCGTGGAGTACCGCCACCCGCAGTTCCTCGCCCAGGTCGCGCTGCTGCGCGAGCTGTGGGGCCTCGGCCCGGGCGACGTCAGCCTCGCGACGTTCCCGCCGTTCGCGCTGTTCGGGCCGCTGCTCGGCATCTCGACGATCGTCCCGCGGATGGACCCGACCCGACCGGCGGACGTGGACCCGCGCCAGGTGCTCGCCGCCGCCGAGCACGCCGGCGCCACGGTGATGTTCGGCTCGCCGGCGCTGCTCGACACCGTGAGCCGCTGGGGCGCCGAGACCGGCAAGCGCTTCCCCGCCTCGCTCACCCGCGTGGTGTCGGCCGGCTCCCCGGTGACGCCGGAGGTGCAGCGCCGCACCCTCGCGATGCTGCCGGACGGCGCGCAGGTGCACTCCCCGTACGGCGCCACCGAGGCCCTCCCCGTCACCGACGTCGGCAGCGACGAGGTGCTGCGGCTGCGGCGCTCCGGCGCCGTCGGGATCTGCGTCGGGCGGCCGGTGCCCGGCGTCGACCTCGCCGTCGTGCGGGTCGTCGACGGCGAGCTGCCCGCGCTGCGCGCCGAGGACCTGCTCCCGGCGGGGCAGGTCGGCGAGGTCGTCGTGCGCGGGCCCAACGTCACCGAGCGGTACGCCGAGCGCCCCGTCCAGACCGCGCTCGCCAAGACCCGCTGGGACGGCCGGCTCGCGCACCGCATGGGCGACGCGGGCTGGCTCGACGACGAGGGGCGGCTCTGGTTCGCCGGGCGGGCGGCGCACCGGGTGCGGGCGGCGGGCGGCACGCTCTGGCCGGTGCCGGTGGAGGTGCGCCTCGACGCGCATCCCGCCGTGCGACGGAGCGCGCTCGTCGGCGTCGGCGAGCCGGGGGCCCAGCGGCCCGTCGCGGTGCTCGAGCTCGAGCCGGGCCACCGCGCCTCCGACGCGCTCGCCCGCGAGGTGCTCGACCTCGCGGCGTCCTCACCGGTGACCGAGCGGGTCCGGACCGTGCTCTTCTACGGCAAGCGCTTCCCGGTGGACATCCGGCACAACGCGAAGATCGACCGCCCAGCCCTCGCGCGCTGGGCCGCGGGCCGGCTGCGGTGAGGGTCCTCGTCACCGGCGGGGGCGGGTTCCTCGGCTCCGCCGTCGTCCGCGCGCTCGCGGCGCGGGGCGACGCGGTGCGGGTGCTCGCGCGGGGGTCGTACCCGTGGCTCGCACGGCTCGGCGTCGACGCGCGCCGCGGCGACGTCGCCGACCCCGCGGCGGTGCGCGACGCCGTCGCCGGCTGCGACGCCGTCCTGCACGTCGCCGCGAAGGCCGGCATGGGCGGGCGCCAGGCCGACTACCACCGGGCCAACGTCACCGGCACGCTCCGGGTGGTGCAGGCGTGCGTGGCGCTGGGCGTCCCGCGGCTCGTGCACACCTCGACGCCCAGCGTCGTCCACGCCGGGGGGAGCATCCGCGGCGGGAACGAGTCGCTGCCGTACGCGCGGCGCTACGAGACCCCGTACCCGCGCACCAAGGCGGCCGCGGAGCGGCTGGCCCTCGCCGCGGACCGCACGCCGCTGCGGGGCGGGGACGGGGTGCTGCGCACGGTGGCGCTGCGCCCGCACCTGGTCTGGGGCCCCGGCGACACCCAGCTCACCGCGCGCATCGTCGACCGGGCCCGGCGGGGGCGGCTGTGGCTCGTCGGCGGCGGCGGGGCGGTCGTCGACACCACGTACGTCGAGGACGCCGCCGCCGCGCACCTCGCGGCGCTCGACCGGCTCGGCGAGGACGACCCGGCCTGCGGCGGGCGCGCGTACTTCGTCTCGGCCGGTGACCCCCGGCCCGTCGCCGACGTCGTCGGGCGGATCCTCGACGCCCACGGGCTGCCGCCGGTGCGCCGCTCGGTCCCCTACCCCCTGGCGTACGGCGCCGGCGCCGCCGTCGAGGGCGTCTGGTCGCTGCTCGGGCGGGCCGACGAGCCCCCGCTCACCCGCTTCCTCGCCACCCAGCTCGCCACCGACCACTGGTTCGACCTCACCGCCGCCCGCCGGGACCTGCGCTGGTCCCCGCAGGTCGGCGTCGAGGAGGGCGTACGGCGCCTGCGCGCCGCCCTCGGCACCTGACGGCCCACCCCCCCGACGCGCGAGCGCCCTCCGCGCATGATCGCGGCAGAAGATGCGCCCCGACCCGCCGCGACCATGCACCTGCCCGGCGGCGATCATGCGGTCGCCGGGAGGACGGGGCGCCTACTGGAGGTAGCCCTCGACGGTGGAGGCGGGGCGGGGGGTCGCGGCGGCGGGGTCCTCGCCGAACTCGCGCCGGGCGCGGCGCTGGCGCAGGAGGTCCCAGCACCGGTCGAGCTCCTCCTCGGCGCGGCCGAGGGCCGCGTGCTCCTCCGCGTCGGTCAGCTCGCCGGCCGCGAGGCGCTCGCGCAGGGCGTGCTCCTCGTCGACGAGCGCCCGCACGCGCGCCAGGATGTCCGACTCGTCCACCAGGTCCTCCTCGGGGCCCGGCCGGGCGGTGCGCCGCGGCCGCGCGGGGCAGCCTGCCCGCCGCTCCGCGCCTCGGCAAGGGCCGCTCAGGACCCGTCGAGGACCGGCGCCTCCCCCGAGGCGTCGACGAGGCCCGCGCCGCTCGGGCGCCCGCCCTGGCGGCCGCAGTGGGCCGAGCAGTAGAAGACGCCGTCCGCCTCCACGCCGTGGCCGAGCACGGTGACGCCGCACCGCTCGCAGCGCGGGGCGAGCCGGTGCGCCGCGCACTCGAACGAGTCGAAGACGTGCACCGCCCCGGCCGCGTGGACCTCGAAGGCCAGCCGGTAGTCGTTCCCGCACACCTCGCAGACCGCCATGCCCCCCGGTCCCCGGCGCAGGGGTGCCGGAAACGGGCCGGGGGGCAGGGCTCCGGCACCGGCGCGCGTCAGGGGGCGGGGGTGGGCTCCGGCGCGGGCTCCGGCTCGACGGTCGGCTCCGGCGCCGGCGCCGGCTCGACGGTCGGCTCCGGGGTCGGCTCGACGGTCGGCTCGGGCTCGGGCTCGACGACGTCCTCCGGGCCCTCGGCGCTGACCCGCTGCACCACGACGGTGGTGCCGGTACGACGCGCCTTGACGGCGACCTCGTCGCCGACGCGCAGGTCGGCCAGCCCGGCCGCGACGTCGTTGCGCAGCACCGGCACGCCCGCCGGCACATCGACGACGACGGTCCGCCCGCGCAGGTCCTTCTCGGTGCCGCCGCGGACGAGCAGGGTCAGCGTGCCGGCCGCGGCGTCCACCGCCACCACGTCACCGGTGCGCACCACCGCGACCGGTGCGGGCTTGGGCTTCGGCGCCGGCTTGGGCTTCGGCGCCGGCTTGGGCTTCGGCGCCGGCTTGGGCTTCGGCGCCGGCTTGGGCTTCGGCGCCGGCTTGGGCTTCGGCGCCGGCTTGGGCTTCGGCGCCGGCTTGGGCTTCGGCGCCGGCTTGGGCTTCGGCGCCGGCTTGGGCTTCGGCGCCGGCTTGGGCTTCGGCGCCGGCTTGGGCTTCGGCGCCGGCTTGGGCTTCGGCGCCGGCTTGGGCTTCGGCGCCGGCTTGGGCTTCGGCGCCGGCTTGGGCTTCGGCGCCGGCTTGGGCTTCGGCGCCGGCTTGGGCTTCGGCGCCGGCTTGGGCTTCGGCGCCGGCTTGGGCTTCGGCGCCGGCTTGGGCTTCGGCGCCGGCTTGGGCTTCGGCGCCGGCTTGGGCTTCGGCGCCGGCTTGGGCTTCGGCGCCGGCTTGGGCTTCGGCGCGGGCTTCCGCCCCGCTGCGGGCTCCGGCCCCGCTGCCGGCCCGGCGGCGGCGCTGCGGGACGCGGGCGCGTCGGAGGCCGCCCCCGCCGGGAGCGCGCCGGCGACCGGGACGAGGACCGCTCCGGCCAGGACGGCGGCGGCGAGGCGCGCGGTGGCGCTGCGGGTGGTGGCGCTGCGGGGCACGGGGGTCCTTCCGGTCGTGGGCGCACCCGTGGCGCCCTCCACCAGGTTCCTCGGCGCCCGCGCACCCCGGTCCGGAGCCGCGGCCGCCAGGTCCACCTCCCCGGGCTAGGCCGGAGGTCCCGGCGCCTGCCACGCCCCCTCCGCGGCGGCGGCGCGCGCCCAGTCCCGGAAGGACCGCGCCGGTCGGCCGGTGACGCGCGCCACGAGGTCGTCCCCGTCGGGGTCGTCGCCGCGGGCGACGAGGGCGGCGAAGGCCGCCAACGCCCCCTGGGCCTCCTCCCGCGGGACGCCGACCGCCTCGAGGCCGGCGACGTACGCCCCCGGGTCGGTCACCGCGCGCACCGGGCGCCCGGCGGCGACCGCCACCTCGTGCACGCACTCGGCGAGGGTCAGCGCCTGCGGGCCGCGGACCTCGAGCACCTCCCCCTCGTGCGCCCCGTCGCGCGCGTCGCCGGCGAGCAGCGCGGCCCCCACCTCCGCGACGTCGGCGACGTCCACCCACGCCTGGCGCAGGTCGCCGAGGGGCAGGGCCACCTCCCCGGCCGCGACCCCCGGGGCCAGGAACCCCTCGGAGAAGTCCTGGTCGAACCAGTCCGCGCGCAGCACCGTCCACGGCACGCCGGCCCCGCGCACCGCGGCCTCGGCGGCCAGCAACCGGGCGTCGCCCATCTCCTCGACCGCGCTGCTCGAGAGCAGCACCACCCGGCGCACCCCGCGGCGCGCGGCGAGCTCGACGAGCGCCGGGTCGACCGGCACGCCGTCGGGCGCCATGAGCCACAGCCTCGTCGCGCCCCCGAGCGCCGCGTCCCACGTCGTCCGGTCGCCCCAGTCGAAGCGCACCGGACCGTGGCGCGACGCCGCGCGCAGCGGCACCCCCCGGCGCTCCAGGGCGGCGCGCACCCGCCGCCCCGTCGTCCCCGTCGCCCCGAGCACCAGCGTCGTCGCGTCCACGCCGCCTCCCCAGCGTCCCGTCGCCCTCCGGCCGCTGAGGAGGCTAGGCAGGGGGTCCGACAGCTTCCGCGCGCCGCCATCACCGCACGATCGCGGCAGGCCGAGGCCGCCACCACCGCACGACCACGGCGGGGCAGGGGTCAGGGGACCTCGACCTTGACGGTGCCGCCCTCGACGTACGCCCGGTAGGTGCGCACCGGCTTCGTCGCGGGCAGGCCGCTCGGCTCCCCGGTGCGCAGGTCGAACATCGCCGCGTGCAGGGGGCACTCGACGGCGCAGTCCTCGACGTACCCCTCGGAGAGCCACGCCTGCTGGTGGGAGCAGCGGTCCTCGAGGCCGTACAGCTCGCCGTCGACGTTGAACACCGCCACGCGCCCGTCGGGGGTGCCCTCGACCACCGCCACCTCGCCGGGGGGCAGGGCGTCGGCCGGGCAGACCTCGTGCACGGTGCTCATGCGTCTCCTCGCTCGTCGTGCGGCCCCGTCCGGGCCGCGCCGCCCGTGCGCATACCCCCGGACGGCCCCCTCCAGCCCGGGGTGCGGCGTGCCGATGCTCCGGTGTGGCCAGGCAGCGCACCGACGTCGAGCAGCAGCTCGCCGACCTCCTCCGCACCGCGAAGGAGTCGCTCGGCGTCAGCGTGGCCTTCCTCAGCCGCATGGAGGGGGGCACGCAGACGCTGGAGGTCGTGGAGTCGAGCGTGCCGCTGCTGTTCCAGGAGGGCTACCAGCAGGCCCGCGAGCGGACGCTGTGCCAGGCCGTCCTCGACGGGCGGCTGCCGGCCGTGATGACCGACCTGCGCGAGCACCCGGCCGCGATGGAGCTGCCGGCGGCCCGCTTCCCCCGCATCCGGAGCTTCGTGACCGTGCCGGTGACGCTCAGCGACGGCTCGCTGTACGGCACCTTCTGCACCGCCTCGCTCACCACCGACCACCGGCTCGGCAAGCGCGACAAGGCCCTCATGGAGGTGCTCGCGCAGGCCGCCGCGGTGGTCGTCGAGCCCGAGGTCACCGAGCGCGCCCGCCGCGGCGAGGTCATGGGCCGGCTCGGCCCGGTCATGGACGCGGGCGGCCCCGAGGTCGTCCTGCAGCCGATCGTGCACCTCGGCACGGGCGTGCGGGCCGGCGCCGAGGCGCTGAGCCGCTTCCCGCGCGCCTGGGGGCTCACCCCCGACGTCGTCTTCGCCCAGGCCCACGAGCTCGGCCTCGGCGACCAGCTCGAGCTGCTCGCGCTGGAGCGAGCCGCGGACCACCTCGAGGTCGTGCCGGGCTACGTCTCGATGAACATCAGCCCCGGCACGCTCGTCACGCCCGGGGCGTCGGCCCTGCTGGGGCGGCTGCCGCTCGAGCGCGTCCTGCTCGAGCTGTGCGAGCACGACCCGGTCGAGGACTACGAGGCCCTGCACGCGGTGCTCGGGCCGCTGCGGGCGCGCGGGATGCGCCTGGCGATCGACGACGTCGGCACCGGCTTCTCCTCGCTGCGCCACATCGTGCTGACCGCGCCGGACGTCATCAAGCTCGACCGCAGCATCGTCGACGGCGTCGCCGGCGACCCGGTGCTGCGGACCCTCGTCACCTCGCTCGGCGACTTCGCGCACGGCAGCGGCGCGCAGGTCGTCGCCGAGGGGGTCGAGGGCCCGGAGGACGCCGCCGCGCTCCTCGGCTGCAGGGTGGACCTCGCGCAGGGCTGGCACTACGGCCGCCCCGGCCCGCCGGGGGCGATGGCCGACCGCTACCCGCCGGCCGCCGCCGCGGTGCCCGGGCCCCGGGCTCAGGCGGGCGCCGTCGCCGCCGCCCAGCGCGGCACGTAGCGGTCCACGAGCTCGTTGCGGAACGTCCCGCGCGGGTCGAGCTCGGCGGCGAGTCGGCGCGCGTCGTCCAGCCGCGGGTAGAGCGCGCCCACCTCGGGCCCGCCGGCGGTGAAGACCTTGCCCCAGTGCGGTCGGGCCGCGAACGGCGCCAGCGCCTCCTCCACGGCCGCGACGACCGGCAGCACGGCCGGGGTGTCGAGGTGCCAGGTGAAGTGCAGCGCGAGGCAGTCCCGCTCGTACGAGGGGCTGAGCCAGAGGTCGTCGGCGGCGACGGTCCGCAGCTCGCTGATCATGAGCACCGGGGCCAGCCGGTCCGCGAGCGGCAGCAGCGCGCGCAGCGCCTCGATGCCGTGGCCGCGCTCGACGAACCACTCGGACTGCAGCTCCTCGCCGTTGCTCGGCACGAACTCCAGGCGGAAGTGCGGCAGCCGCGCGTTCCAGGGCCCCGGCACGGCGCCCTGCTCCGTCGCCGGGTCGGTCGCGACGCCCGGCACCGGGTGCCGCGGGCCGTCGGCGCGGCGCGACCCGCGCCAGGCGGCCCCCGGCAGCTCCTCGCCGTCGCGCGCCTTGAGCCACGCCTGCAGCAAGGGGCCCCGCCCGTCGCGGTCCTGCCAGTCGGTGAAGAGGCTGACGCTGTACGCCGCCCCCATCACCCCGTCGAGGTCCTCCTCGAGCGCGGCGAGGGGCAGGTCGTCGTGGACGACCTGGCGCACGTCGTACGAGGGCTGCACGTCCAGCTCGAGCGCGGTCACCACCCCCAGCGCGCCCAGCGCGAGGACCGCGCCCTCGAAGCCGGGCTCGCCGCGGCGGCGGACGACGACCTCGCCGCCGGCGGTGACGAGCTCCACGGCCCGTACCGCGCTCGGCAGGTTGCGGTTGCGGACCCCCGAGCCGTGCGTGCCGGTGGCGCAGGCCCCCGCGACGCTGATGTGCGGCAGGGAGCCGAGGTTGTGCAGGGCGAGGCCCGCGGCCTGCAGGTGGGCCCCCAGCTCGCCGTAGCGGGTGCCGCCGCTGACCCGCACCGAGCCCGCGGCGCGGTCGACGTCCACCTCGCGCGGCAGGTCGGCGACCGACACGAGGTGCCCGTCGGTGTCGGCGACCCGGTTGAACGAGTGCCCGGTGCCGAGGACGCGCACCGGCTCCCCCGCCGACGAGGCGGTGGCCACGACGTCGCGCAGCTCCTCGAGCGAGGCGGGCCGGTGCAGCCGGCGCGCGCCGAACGCGACGTTGCCCGCCCAGTTGGTCAGCTCCACGGGTCCCCCTCGCCCGGCGCCCGCGCGCCGTCCCCCCGCAGTCCACCACGGGCACCGGGTGCGGGCGCGCCCGGGCGGCGGCGCAGCCGGGGGCGGGGACCGGTCAGGACGCCTGGAAGCGCGTCGCGCCGCGGCTGTCCGCCCCGGGGACGCGGCCCTGGGTGTGGGTGGTCTCCTCGCCGCGGGCGGTGCGGACCGTGATCCAGGTGGTCGTGACGAGCACCAGGCCCGTCACGACGAGGATGCCGCCGGTCACCGGGCCCCAGACGCGGTCGAGCAGCGAGGCCAGGAACGGCCACGCGACGTCGTCCACGACGAGCATGAGCACGCCGACCACGACCATGCCGACGGCGAAGAGGACGCTGCCGGCGGTGCGCAGCGGCGAGGCCACGGCGGCCTCCTGCACCTTCTCGGCCTGCTCGCGGGCCTTGACGAGCAGGCGCCGGGCCCACACGTACTCGGTGGCGAGGACGGCCAGCCCGGCGACGATGAGCAGGATGCCGGGGCCCGGCAGGACCATCATGGCCGCGCCGACCGCCAGGAGCGCCACGCCGCCGATGGTCGCGGCGAACCGCTTCACGAGGTGCATGCCCCCCAGGGTCGCCCGGCGGGGCCCCGCCGAAACCCCGCGCGCCGCCGCGGGGTCCCGGCGCGAGCGCCGGGTCAGCCGAGCAGGCCGCCGAGGCCGCCGCCCCCGCCGCCGCCGGCGAAGCGCGCGATCAGGTCCTGCGGGCTGATGCCCAGGCGCGAGAGCAGGTCGCCGTGCTGGTCGGTGTCGACCTGCTGCGGCAGCTCCTGGTCGGCCTGCTGGGCCCTCTGCTCGTCGCCCTGCCCGCGCAGCAGCTCGAGGATCTGGGCCTTGTCGATCTGCATGGTGGCTCCTCCCGTCGGGGATCGTCGTCGTGCGGTCCTGCGTTGCCCGGTCAGGGGCGCGCCCATGCCGGCGACCACCCCGCACGACGGCACGACGACGGCACGACGACGGCACGGCCACCGCACGACGACCGACCAGGAGGGTCACGCATGTCCGCCCAGGAGCTCTACTCCGACATCCCGCGCGGCCAGGTGGTGGGGACGTTCGACACCTACCTCGAGGCCCAGACCGCCGTCGACTTCCTGTCCGACCAGGAGTTCCCCGTCCAGCACGTGAGCATCGTGGGGTCCGACCTGCGGATGGTGGAGCGGGTGCGGGGGCGGCTCACCCGCGGGCGGGCCGCGCTGGCCGGCGCCGGCAGCGGCGCCTGGTTCGGGCTCTTCGTCGGCCTGCTGCTGTCGCTGTTCTCCTCGAGCGAGACGAGCGACCTCGGCCTCATCGCCGCGGCGGTGCTGTACGGCCTGGTGTTCGGCGCGGTCTTCGGCTTCGTCGGGCACGCCCTGTCCGGCGGGCGCCGCGACTTCACCTCGACGAGCAAGATCGTGAGCAGCAAGTACGACGTGGTGTGCACCTGGGCGGAGGCCGACCGCGCCCGCGAGGTGCTCGCCCGGCGGGGCGGCCCCGCCCTCTGACCGCTGGCGCTCGACCCCCGGGGCGCTTATGTTTCCATCGTCGAAGCACCTCGGGCTGCGGGAGGCGCCGTGATCGTGCTGGAGGACGTCGTCAAGCGCTACGGCGACCACGTCGCGGTGGACGGACTGACGCTCACCGCCCGCCCCGGGGTGGTCACCGGGTTCCTGGGGCCGAACGGCGCCGGGAAGTCCACGTCGCTGCGCGTGCTCCTGGGCCTGGACCGGCCCGACCGCGGGACCGCGCTCGTCGCGGGGGTGCCGTACGCGTCGCTCCGCGCGCCCCTGCACCTCGTCGGCGCGCTCCTGGACGCGCGCGCCGTGGCGCCGCGGCGCGGCGCGCGACCGCACCTGCTGGCCCTGGCCCGGAGCAACGGCATCAGCGCCCGGCGGGTCGACGAGGTCCTCGGGCTCTGCGGGCTGGAGGCGGTGGCCGAGCGCCCGGCGGGCGGCTACAGCCTCGGCATGGCGCAGCGCCTCGGGATCGCGGCGGCGCTGCTCGGCGACCCCCCGGTGCTCGTGCTCGACGAGCCCGTCAACGGCCTGGACCCCGACGGCATCATCTGGATCCGCGAGCTGCTGCGCGGCCTGGCCGCCGAGGGGCGCACGGTGCTGCTCTCGTCGCACCTCATGAGCGAGATGGCGGTGACCGCCGAGGACCTCGTCGTCGTGGGCCGCGGCCGGCTCGTCGCCCAGACCACGGTGCGCGCGGTCGTCGAGGCCGCGGACGAGGGCGGGGTGCTCGTGCGCACCCCCGACGCCGGCGCCTTCGCGACGCTGCTGCGGGCCCGCGGGCTGTCGGCCCGGGCCGAGGGCGGCGAGGTGGTCCGGGTCCGGGGGACCCGCACGGACGAGGTCGGGGAGATCGCCGCGGCCCACCGGGTCACGCTGCTCGAGTTGTCGCCGCAGCGGGCGACGCTGGAGGAGGCGTACCTCCGGCTGACCCGCGGCGCGGTGCAGTTCCGGGGGGCGCCCGGCCGGGCGCCCGAGGCGCCGCGGGGGCCGCGGGCCGGCGCCCGGGCCGCGGCGTGAGCGCGCCGTCCGCGCCCGGGCGCCCCGCGCAGCCGTACGCCGCCGCGCTCGCCCGCGCTGCCGGCGGCGGGCGCCCGGCCCAGCTGCGCCGGGTCGTCGCCGCCGAGTGGGTCAAGGCCCGCTCCGTGCCCTCGACCTGGGCGGCCCTCGGCAGCTTCGCCGCGATCATGGTCGGCATCGCCGCCGCCATCACCGGCGCCGCGGACGCGTCCGCGCTGACCCCGGCCGAGCGGGCGGCCCTCGAGCCGGTGGCCGAGGCCCTGAGCGGCGTCTTCATGGGGCAGGTGGCGCTGGGCGTGCTGGGCGCGCTGCTCGTCACGGCCGAGCACGGGTCCCGGCTGGTCACGGTCACCCTCACCGCGGTGCCCCAGCGCGGCGCGCTGCTCGCGGGCAAGGCGCTGCTGCTCGTCGCCCTCACCGCTCCGGTGGTCCTCCTCGCCACCTCGGCGAGCGCGGTGCTCGGGCTCGCCCTGCTCGACCGCCAGGGGCTGGGCCTCGCGCCGACCGCTCCCGGCGTCCCGGCGGCCGTCCTCGGCACCTGCGCCTACCTCGTCCTGGTGGCCCTGCTGGGCCTGGCCGCGGGGGCGCTCCTGCGCTCCTCCGCGGCGGCCGTCGTCGTGCTCACCGTCGTGCTGTTCCTCCTGCCGGTGCTCGTCGGCCTGCTCCCGGCGGGCGTGGCGGACGCGGTCGGCCCGTGGCTGCCGAGCCAGGCCGGCCAGGCGGTGACGCAGCTGCAGGAGCGCCCCGGCTACCTGCCCCCCGCCGCGGGGCTCGCGGTGCTGGGCGCCTACGTCGCGGCCGCCCTCGCGGCGGCGGCCGCCGTCACCGCCCGCCGCGACGCCTGACCCCGCGCGCCCTCAGCAGCCGAGGCCCCGGACGGACCGGGCGGCGCTGCGGGCCTGCAGGGCGTCGGGGCCCGGGCCGGGCTGGCAGTGCGGGCACCACCAGGTGCGGCGGCGCTCGGCGTCGCCCGGCACCTCGGCGACGACGCGCACCGGGGTGCCGCAGCGGCGGCACGGCTCGTGCGCCCGGCCGACGACCCAGTGGTCCCGGCCCGGACGGGGGTCACCGGTGGTGACCTGGTGGGCGCGCGGGTCGGCGATCGAGGCCCGCAGCATCCGTGCCGCGAGGCGCACCGCGCCGCGCACGTCGACCTCGCCGACGGGGGTCCACGGGGAGGTGCCGCGCAGGAAGCACGTCTCGTCCGCCCAGAGGTTGCCGATCCCGGCCATGAGCCGCTGGTCGAGCAGGGCCGCCTTGACCGGGCGCTCCGGGCGCGCGGTGAGCCGGCGCACCGCCTCGTCCTCGTCCCAGTCCTCGCGCAGGGGGTCCGGACCGAGGTGGCCGACGACCTCGGCCTCGTCCGCGGTGCGCAGCAGCTCGACCACGGGCAGGCGCAGCCCGCAGGCCGTGCGGCCGTCGTCGACGGCGAGGAGCACCCGCAGGTCCGGCAGCAGCCGGCCGGGGAGCCGCTTGCCCGGGCCGAGCACCGACCACGACCCGTCCATGCGCAGGTGCGTGTGCAGGGTCCGCCCGTCGTCGAAGCGGGTCAGCAGGTGCTTGCCGTGGGTGCCGGTGCCGAGCACCGTGGCGCCGGCCAGGTCCGCGGTCGCGTGCCGGGGCACGCGCAGGTCGCCGCGCAGGACCCGACGCCCGGCGACCGCGTCGAGGGTGCGGGCCGTGCGCCAGACGCTGTCGCCCTCCGGCACGTCAGTCCCGCACGTCCAGCGCCGGGCGCGACCAGTCCTGCGGCACCGGCCGCTTCGGGGCCAGGCCGTCCCCCGACGAGCGTCCGGCGAGGCGGCGCCGTACCCACGGCACGAGGTGCTCCCGGGCCCAGCGCGCGTCCTCGCGGGCCCCCTCGAGCCGGGGTCGCGGCGGCACGGGCGGCAGCGGCTCGCGCCAGCCGTCGTCCGGCACGTCGAGCCCGAGCGCCGCGGCGGCCTGCAGCGCGACCCTCCGGTGCCCCTCGGGCGCCAGGTGGATGCGGTCCTCGGCCCACATGCGCCAGTCCCGCAGCGCGCGCATGCCCCACAGGTCCACGACCGCGCAGCCGTGCCGGGCCGCGACGGACCACAGGTGCGCGTTGTACGTCGCCGCCCGCCCCCGCGTGCGGCGCACGACGGGCGAGTCGCGCGGGTCGGCGCCGGTGGCGAGGAGCACGTCGGCGCCCGTGGCGCGCAGGGCGGCGACGGCGGTCTCCACCGCCTCGGCGAGGGCGTCCACGTCGCTGCCGGGACGCAGCACGTCGTTGCCGCCGGCGACGAGGCTCACCAGGTCCGCGCCGCTCGCCAGGGCCACGGGCAGCTGCTCGTCGAGCACGGCGCCGAGCAGGCGGCCGCGCACGGCGAGGTTGGCGTACCCGGTGCCCGGCCCGCCCCGCGCCCGCGCGTGCGCGTCGAGGTGCCCGGCCAGCCGGTCCGCCCAGCCGCGGTAGCCCCTCCCGTCCTCGGCGGGGTCGCTGAGCCCCTCGGTGAACGAGTCGCCGAGGGCGACGTACCGGGTCCAGCCGCCGGGGGGCGGGAGCGGGGCGGTGCGCGTCACCCGGCCAGTCTGCCCCGGGGCGTGAAGATCGCCCGCCGGCCGGCCGATGAGGGGGACGTGGAGCCCGTCCCTGCGCCGGCGCCCCGCGCCGGGCTGCGCCTGGCCGCGGGGGCGCTCCTCGCCGTGCTCCTCACCTCCGCGTACGCGGCCGCCTGCCTCGCCCCCGCCACCCGCGAGCACCTGCGCGGGGGCGGCAGCGCCCTCGTCGTGGTCCTGACCTGGTGCGCGGCCGCGGGCGCCGCTTGGGCCGCCGGGGCGCGGACCGAGGGCGCGGCCCGCTGGCCCTGGCGGGCCTGCTCGGTGACCCTGCTCGTCGGCGCGGCGAGCACCGGCTGCTGGCTCGCGGCGCGCGCGCTGCCGGAGCACCTCGACGTGCTGCCCGCGGTCGTCGGCAGCTTCGCCGTGGTGCCGTACGCCTGCGCCATGCTCGTGGTCTTCCGGCTCCCCCGGGTCGGGCGGAGCCGGGTCGTGCTCGCCCGCGCCGCCCTCGACGGCGTGGTGGGCGCCCTCGCCGCCGGGCTGCTCGCGTGGGACGACGTCCCGGCGGGGCCGCCCTTCGACGGCGAGCAGTTCGCGACCTACCTCACCGGGCTGCTCATGGTCGCCGCCGACCTCGTGCTCCTCGGGGCGTGCCTCACCTCGGCCCGGCTCGGCGTGCGGCGCGACCGCGGCGTGCTCCTCCTGGGCGCGGTGGCGCTCGTCGGCATCAGCTTCGCCGACCTCATGCTCGCCGGCGCGATCGCCCGGGGCCCGTACGCCGCCGCGGACCGCGACCCGCTCGCGTCCGCCGGCTACGTCCTCGGCGGCCTGCTCCTGGTCGTCGTGGCCCTCGCGAGCCGCTGGGGCTCGGACCTGTTCCGCCCCATCACCCGCACCCGCGGCGGCGCGGGCGGCGGGGTGGGTGCGGGCGCCACGCCCGCCATGACCTGGGTGCTCGTCGTCTCCGTGATCGTCGAGGTGCTGGCCACCGGGCTCGGCGGGGGGACCCTGCAGCCGCTGGAGCTCGTCATGGCCGTGATGCTCTCGGCGGCGGTCGTGCTGCGCCTCCTCCTCACGGGCCTGGAGGGCCGGGAGGCCGCGCTCGCCCTGGAGCGCAGCGCCAGCACCGACGCCCTGACCGGCCTGGCCAACCGGGCCGCCTTCGTCGAGGCCCTGCAGGGCGCGGCGGCCGACCACCGGGTCCCCGGCGCCGTGGTGTTCCTCGACCTCGACGGCTTCAAGGAGGTCAACGACCTCGCCGGGCACGACGTGGGCGACCGGCTGCTCGTCGAGGCGGCGCAGCGGCTGCGCCGGGAGGTGCGCGGGGACGTCGTGGCCCGCTTCGGCGGCGACGAGTTCGCCGTGCTGCTCGCCCGCGCCCCCGAGCCGGCCGCCGCGGAGGTCGCCGCGCGGCTCGTCCGGGCGCTCGCCGCCCCGTACGACGTGGGGGGCCTGCGCCCCGTCCTCAGCGCCAGCGCGGGCGTGGCGGTCGTCGCCCCCGGCGCGGACCCGGCCGAGGTGCTGCGCGACGCCGACCTGGCCATGTACCGCGCCAAGGAGCTCGGCAAGGACCAGGCCCACGTCTACCACCCCGACCTGCACGCCGCGGTCGTGCGCCGCGACGAGGTGGCGCGGGCGCTGCGCGAGGCCCTCGAGGGCGACGAGCTCGAGCTGCACTACCAGCCCCTGGCGACGCTGGGCCCGGGCGGCGAGGTGGTGGCCGTCGACGCCGTCGAGGCGCTGGTGCGCTGGCGCCGCGACGGCGCGCTCGTGCCGCCCGGGGAGTTCGTGCCCGTTGCCGAGGAGACCGGCGCCGTCGTCGCGCTGGACCGCTGGGTGCTGCGCCGGGCCTGCCACCAGGCCGCCCGGTGGCGGGCCGCGGGGACGCCGGTCCGCGTCGCGGTCAACCTCAGCGCGCTGCAGCTCGCCACCGGCGACCTCGACGACGTCGTCGGTGCGGCGCTCGCGGCGGCGCGCCTGCCCGCGGAGCTGCTCGCCCTGGAGGTCACCGAGAGCGCGCTGCTGGCCGACGAGGCGCAGGCGCGCGAGACGCTGGCGCGGCTGCGCGGGCGCGGTGTGCGGGTCGCCCTCGACGACTTCGGCACCGGGTTCACCTCGATCGGGCACCTGCGCCGGCTCCCCCTCGACGTGCTCAAGGTGGACCGCTCCTACGTGCAGGCCTACGGCGCCGACCCCCAGCTCTCCTCCCTCCTGCGCGCCATCGTCCGGGTCGGCCGCGACCTGGGGCTCGACGTCGTCGCGGAGGGCGTGGAGGACGCCGCCCTGCTCCCGGAGCTGGCGCGGCTCGGCGCGACGCACGCCCAGGGCTGGTGGTACTCCCGCGCCGTGCCCGCCGCCGAGGTCCCCGCGCTGCTCGCCCCGGCGCCCGTGGGGGCGGCCCGGCCCTAGGGTCGGGGCGTGGACGGTCGCGACGTGGACGCGCTGCGGGCGCGGGAGGACGGCACCGGCGACGGGGAGTGGCGGCGGCCGGGCCCGACGCGGGCCGAGCAGCGCGCCGACGTCATCCTCGGCCTGCTCGTGGCCGCGGGCGGGCAGGTGTCGCTGGAGCTGGCGCGCAGCACCGGCGTGGAGTTCGGCCCCTACCCCTCCACCGCCGAGCAGACGGCGTGGGTGCTCGCGGTCTGCCTGCCGCTCTGCGTGCGGCGGCGGGCGCCGCTCACGGTGCTCGCGGTCGTCGCCACGGTCTTCATCGCCCTGCAGGCCCGGTACGTCCCCGAGGGCACGATGACCTCGGTCGCCCTCTTCTCCGCGCTCTACACCGCCGGCGCCTGGGCCCGCGACCGGCGCGCGGGCCTGGCGACCCGGGTGGTCGTCGTGGTCGCCATGTTCTGCTGGTTCGGGATCGCGCTGTCCCAGACCGCCTGGGCCGAGGCGTCGCTCGACCTGTCCGGGGAGCAGCGCGGCGCGCTGCCGCCGCTCACCGCGTCGGTCGCGTACGGCCTGCTGCTCAACGTCGCGTACTTCTCCGCCGCCTGGGTCTTCGGCGACGCGGCCTGGCGCTCGGCACGGCAGCGGGCCGAGCTGACGGCGGTCGCCGACGAGCTGCGGGCGACCCGCGAGCGCAGCGAGCGGCGGGCCGTGCTGGAGGAGCGGCTGCGCATCGCCCGCGAGCTGCACGACGTCGTCGCGCACCACGTGAGCGTCATGGGCGTGCAGGCCGGCGCCGCGCGGCGGGTGCTCGACCGCGACCCGGAGCGCGCCCGCGAGACCATCGGCCTCATCGAGCGCAGCAGCCGCGCCGCGGTGGAGGAGATGCGCCGCCTGCTGGGCGTCCTGCGCTCGGAGGGCGGCGTCGAGCCGGCCCCGGGGCTGGAGCGGCTGCCCGACCTCGTGGCGCGCAGCGCCGGCGCCGTCGACGTGGAGCTGGCGGTGGTGGGGGCGCCGCGCCCGGTGCCCCCGTCGGTCTCGGTCTCGGCCTACCGCGTGGTGCAGGAGGCGCTGACGAACGTCGTCAAGCACGCGGCCGCCCGGCACGCCCTGGTGCGCGTGCGGTGGCTCGCCGACGAGCTCGAGGTGGAGGTCGTCGACGACGGGCGCCCCACGGTGCCCACCCGGCGCCGGCCGGAGGGCTCCGGGCTGGGGCTGGTGGGGATGCGCGAGCGCGTCGGGCTGCACGACGGGCAGCTCGAGGTGGGGCCCCGCCCCGAGGGCGGGTGGCGGGTGCGCGCCCGGTTCGCCGCGCCCCCCGAGGGCTCCGGCGGGCCGGGGACCGCCCCGGCCGCTCCGGCGGTGGTCCCGTGAGCCCCGCCCCCGTGCGCGTCCTCCTCGCGGACGACCAGGACCTCGTGCGCGCCGGCTTCCGGATGATCCTCGGCACCGAGGACGACCTCGAGGTCGTCGGGGAGGCCGCCGACGGCGACCAGGCCGTCGCCGCCGCCCGCGCGCTGCGCCCCGACGTGGTGCTCATGGACGTGCAGATGCCCGGCACCGACGGCCTCGCCGCCACCCGCCAGGTCGTGCAGGACCCCGGGTGCGCGGTCATCGTGCTCACGACGTTCGACCGCGACGACTACCTGTTCGCCGCGCTGGAGGCGGGCGCCAGCGGCTTCCTGCTCAAGAACGCGGTGCCCGAGGACCTCGTCGCGGCGGTGCGCGTCGTCGCGCGCGGCGAGGCGCTGCTGGCACCGGCGGTCACCCGCCGGGTCATCGAGCGGTTCGCCGGCCGGCCCGGGCGCGCGGCCCGCCCCGACCTGCACGAGCGGCTGACAGAGCGCGAGCGCGAGGTCCTCGTGCACGTCGCGCGCGGCTGCACCAACGCCGAGATCGCCGCGCTGCTCGTGCTCGGCGAGGCGACCGTGAAGACCCACGTCTCGCGCCTGCTCACCAAGCTCGGGCTGCGTGACCGGGTCCAGGCGGTGGTCTTCGCGTACGAGACCGGACTCGTCGCGCCCGGCGCGGCGGACGGGGGTCATCCCCCGGGATGACCCCGAGGTCCATCCCGCGGGCGGACGCCCGGGAGGGGGCCCGCGCCTAGCGTCGGGGGTGCTGCGGACGGACCCGCGGCGTGCGGACGACGCGAGGAGGAGCGGTGCTCGAGCTCGACCAGGTGAGCAAGCGGTTCGGGGAGGTGACCGCCCTCGACCGGGTGTCCTTCCGGGTGCGCCCCGGCACGATGACCGGCTTCGTCGGCGCCAACGGCGCGGGCAAGACGACGACGATGCGGATCGTCCTCGGCGTCACCGGCGCGGACTCCGGCGAGGTGCGCTGGGAGGGCGCCCCCCTGGACCTCGCGGTGCGCCAGGGCTTCGGCTACATGCCGGAGGAGCGCGGGCTCTACCCCAAGATGCCGCTGCGCGACCAGCTCGTCTTCCTCGCCCGGCTGCACGGCGTCGACGACGCCGAGGCGCGGCGCCGCGCGGAGGAGCTGCTGGAGGCCCTCGGGCTCGGCGAGCGCGCCGGCGACAAGCTCGACGCCCTCAGCCTGGGCAACCAGCAGCGCGTGCAGGTGGCCGCCGCGCTGGTCCACGACCCGGTGCTGCTCGTGCTCGACGAGCCGTTCAGCGGCCTGGACCCGCTGGCGGTCGACGCGATGGCGGGCATCCTGCGCGAGCGGGCCGCGGCGGGCGTGCCGGTGCTGTTCTCCAGCCACCAGCTCGAGCTCGTCGAGCGGCTCTGCGACGAGGTGGTCATCGTCGACAGCGGGCGGGTCGTCGCCGCGGGCGACGCGCAGGGCCTGCGCCGCGCGCACGCCCGCGCCCGCTACCGCCTCACGGTCGAGCCCGACGCCGGCTGGCTCCGGGGGGTGCCCGGGCTCGACGTCCTCGACGTCGACGGCCCCCGCGCGCTCGTGGAGCTGCCGACCCTCACCGACGCGGACCCCGGGGTCCTGCGCGCGCAGGAGCAGGAGCTGCTGCGCCGGGCGCTCGAGGCCGGCACCGTCCGCGAGTTCACCCCCGTCGTCCCCACCCTCGCCGAGCTCTTCCGGGAGGTCGTCCGATGACCACCACCGCCACCGCCACGGGCACCGCGGGCGGCACCGCCCCCCGGCCCCCGGCCCCCGGGGGCCGCGGCAGCGGCTCGCGCGCCGTGCGCATCGTCGCCGAGCGGGAGGTCGCCGCCAAGCTGCGGGACAAGGCCTTCCTCGCCTCGCTGGCCTTCACCCTCGTCATCATCGTCGGGGGGATCGGCATCCAGGCCCTCATCGGGGGCGGGGGCCCCGAGCGGTACGAGGTCGCGGTGACCGACGCGGGCGGGCGCGCCGCCGTCGAGGCGGCGGACGCGGCCTCGGCCGCCGCAGCCCCCGAGGGCGAGGACGCCGACCCGCGCTTCACCGTCGTGGACGCCGCGGACGCCCGCGCCGCGGAGGCGGCGCTCGACGAGGGCGACGCCGACGTGGCGCTGCTGCCGGCGGGCGGCGGGGGCTCGTACGAGCTCGTCGGCGACACCGCCGTCCCCGACGGCGCGGCGACCCTGCTGCGCCAGGCGGTCGCCACCGCCCAGCTCGACGCGGGCCTGCAGGACCTCGGCGCGTCCGCCCAGGAGCGCCAGGAGCTGCTCGCCGGCACCCCCGTCGGCGAGCGGCTGCTCGACCCGGACGGCGAGGAGGGCCGCGCCCTCGTGCTGTCGATCGCGTTCTCGGTGCTGCTGTTCTACTCGGTGTTCCTCTTCGGCATGGGCATCGCCCAGAGCGTCACCGAGGAGAAGCAGAGCCGGGTGGTCGAGCTGCTCGTGGCGGCGGTGCCGATGCGCGCGCTGCTCGCGGGCAAGGTCCTCGGCAACACGGTGCTCGCCGTCGCCCAGCTCGTGCTGCTCGTCGGCGTCGGCATGCTCGCCGCCTCGGTGGCCGGGCAGGGCGAGCTCGTGTCGCTCATCGCGACCTCGTCGCCGTGGTTCCTCGTCTTCTTCCTGCTCGGCTTCCTCATGCTCGCCTGCGTCTGGGCGGCGGCGGGCGCGCTGGCCTCGCGCCAGGAGGACCTGCAGTCCACGACGCTGCCGCTGCAGGCGGTCGTGCTCGTGCCGTTCTTCGTCGCGGTGTACGCCACGGGCCCCGCGCTCGTGGTCGCCTCCTGGGTGCCGTTCTCGGCGCCGTTCACCATGCCGCGCCGGCTGCTCACCGGGGACGCGGCCTGGTGGGAGGGCGTGGCCTCGGCCGGGCTCGTGGCGCTCACCGCGGTGCTGCTCGTGGCGCTGGCGGCGCGGCTCTACCAGGGCTCGCTGCTGCAGACGCGCACGCGCTCGTCCTGGCGCGGGGCCTGGGCCGCCGCGGGCCGCGACCGCTAGCCGGCCCGCCCCCGCGGGGGCGCGGGGCGCGGGGCGGGGCGGCGGGACCCTCAGCGGGTCCCGCCGCCCCGTACGGCGTCCGGCCCGTCCACGAGCCCGTCCTCGACGAGCTCGGCCTCCTCGCGGCGCAGCTCCACCTCGAGCCGGGAGTCCACCACCTGCCGGTCCACGGCGACGCGGACCCGCTCGACGGGGACGGTGGTGACGACGACCTCGGCGCGCTCCTCGTGCAGGACCAGCTCGCCGCCGCGCGGGCCCTCGTCGGCGCCCTGCCCGGCGCCCGGGAGCGCCTCCCCCGCGGTGCGGCCGCCGTCGAGCCGCTCGCGCTCGAGGAAGAACTCCTCGCGCCGCAGGCGCACGACGACGGTCCGCTCCTCGACGACGACGCGCTTGCCCCAGCGCACCCGCTCGGCCGGCACCCGGGTCACGTCGACGACCGCGCGCTCCTCGCGCAGCTCCACGACCGCGCCCTGCCCCTGCGCCCCGTGCTCGTCCGTCCGTGGACCGTCCGCCATCGTCCCGACCTCCGCTCGTCGCCTCCGTGTGCCGTGCGGTCGTGCCCGCGACGGGCGGCCCGAACCCCGCCGGCCGGCCCGGGACGGCGCAGCGGCCCGGGGGGCGCCGGGGCGGGCGGGCCCGGACGCGAGGAGCCCGGGACCGGCGCGGCCGGTCCCGGGCTCCCCTCACCCGCGCGGGGACCGCGTCAGCAGGCGGTCCCGGCGTAGCCGGCCTGGTAGACGGCGTAGTGCCCCGTGCCGCCGCGCCAGGTGTAGCCCGCGATGCTCGCGGTGCCGCCGGCGAGGGTCGCCGACGTCCCGCGGAACCGCTGCTGGTGCGCGGCGCCCGGCGCGAGACCGGTCACCTTGACCTCGCCGAGCGGGGTGGTGATCCGCACGTCGGCCTTGACGGCCTCCTTGTTGACGACGTGGACCGCGAGCACGGCCCGGCCGCCGGCGCAGGACGCCTTCGCCGACACGGCGAGCGAGACCTTGCCGGGGGTGCCCGGGCGCCACGACGGCGTGACCGGGACCGACGGAGCCGACGGCGCCGAGGGGCCGGCCGGGCTGTTCGCGACCACCGTGAAGGTGTACGAGGTGCCGTTGACCAGGCCGGTGACCACGCAGGTGCGCGCGGACGGGCTGGTGCAGGTCGCCCCGCCCGGGGTGGCGGTGACCGTGAAGCCGCCCCGGTGCTTCGGCGCCGCCCAGGTGACCCGCGCGGACCCGTCGGCCGCGACGGCCTTGACCTTGGTCGGCGCGGCCGGCAGGCCGCCCACCGCCGCGACCGCGTAGGCGCGGGTCACCGTCGTGGTGAGCCCGGCCCGGTCGGTCGCCGTGGCCCGCAGGACGTGCTGGCCGACCTCGGTGCTGTAGCCGGTGACCTCGCAGCCGGCGAGCCCGCTGGTCGCGTCCGACGCCTCGCAGGTCGGCGCGGCCGGGACCTGCCCGGCCGGCACCGTGCCGCTCGGGCCGCCGACGAGCGCGGCGACCGGCGCGGTCCGGTCGACCTTGACGACGACCTGCTCGGGCTCGGAGACGTTGCCCGCGCTGTCCGTCGCCCGGAACCGGAGCGTGCGCTCGCCGTCCTCGGTGACCTCGACGGGGGCGTACGGCGCCCAGGTGGTGCCGTCGGTCGACACCTCGAGCGCGGGCGACGGGTCCACCGCGTCCTGCGCCGTGGCGGTCACCGTCACCGGCCCGGTCCACCAGCCGCCCGTGCCGGTGGGCTCCGCCGGCGCGGTGGCGACCGACACCGTCGGCGCCGTCACGTCGGCGTCGCCGAGCGGCTGGATGCGGATGTTGCGGTAGGAGACCGTCTCGCCGCCCCCGTGGTTCTGGACGCCGACGAAGCCCGCGAGGTCGCGCGCGGGGTCGGTGCTGGTGAAGTCGTTGACCAGCACGCCGTTGAGCAGCACCTGGATGCGCTGGCCCTCGACCCGGATCTCGTACGCGTTCCACCGGCCGACGGGCTCGAGCGCCTCCTCGACCTTGGCGAGGTCCGCGCCCTGGAACGTGTAGATGGCGCCGGTGGTGCGGTCGTCCGCGTCGGTGGCGTCGATCTGCACCTCGTAGCCCTGGTCGACCGCGACCCACGGGTCCTCGCCGGGGTTCGGGAAGCCGACGAAGACGCCGCCGTTGTCGTCCTTGACGAGCTTCCAGTCCAGCCGCAGCGCGTAGTCCTCGAACTCCTGCGGCTCGTACCAGAGCAGGCCGAGGCCGCCGCTGGTGCGCAGGGTGCAGTCGTCCTGGCGCCCGAAGGAGCCGTCGCCCGCGTGCCGCCAGGCGGTGAAGCTGGCCAGCGTGCCGTCGAAGAGGCTGGTCCAGCCCGCCTCGGCCGGCGTCGGGGCGCAGGTGTCCAGGGTGGCGCCGACGCGCAGGGCGTCGAGGTTCACGTTGCCGTCGTCGCCCTGGTCGAAGCGGACGGTGATCGTGTTGGTGCCCTCCCGCAGGTCGAGCTGGCGGGTGGCGACCCCCCACGCCTGCCAGTCCCGGGTGCTGGGCAGCGCCCACGGCTCCACCTCGGTGCCGTTGACGACGACCGAGACGGTCTTGGTGCCCGTGAACGGGTTGGGGCCGTTCGCGTAGCGCAGGTGGACCGGCTGCACGCCGCCCCGCTCGGCCTTCGCCGTGAACGTCACCGAGGCGCCGGGGTTGAGGAAGCCGTCGACGAAGCCGGCGCCGGAGTAGCCGTTGTGCTCGGTGGTGACGCCCGCGCCGCCGGCGAGGGCGGCCTCCTCGGCCTCGTAGTAGCCGAGGTCCGGCGGCGGCACGTAGCCGGGCAGCGTGTTCAGCGTGTACCAGGCCTCGGTGCTCCACAGCTCCTCGCCGTCCTGCGAGGTGAAGGAGCGCGGCGAGCGCAGGTGCACGACGCGGCCGGGCTCGAGGCCCTCGACGTCGATCGACACCGTGCGCCGGTCGGCCGAGACGCGGGCCGCCGTCACCGGCAGGACCTCCTCGTCGACCTTCGGGCCGCCGTACGCGGGCGTCGGCACGTAGCGCCAGTGCTGGGCGCGGTAGGCGCCGGCGATGCCGTCGACCGTGTCGTCGGACAGCGGCTCGGTGTACGTCAGGTCGAAGCCGGTCTCGGTGACCTCGACCTTCTGGATGTCGAAGACGCTCGTGCCGTTCGGCCGCAGCTTCTGCAGGCCGTACTTGAGCTTGCCCGGCTCGCTCCAGTTGCCGGCCTCGCCGATGCCGCCGACGTAGAGGGACCCGTCGGGGCCGAGGACGGTGCGGTTGATGCCCGCCTCGAGGCCCGCGGAGTGCCGGAACACCGCGCCCTGGTAGTCGTCGCCGACCTTCTCCAGGTACGCGCGCTGCAGGCCGCCGTAGGTGACGTCGCCGAAGACCATCTGCCCGGCGAACGGGCCCTCCTGCAGCATCACCGGGTTGCTCGGGGAGTTGCCGATCTCGTTCTGCGGCAGCCACAGCACCGGCGGGGTGACCGGCTGGGACTCGAACCTCCCGGCCGGGTTCTGGTAGTGGTTGAAGAAGCGGTCCTGCTCGATCCGGACCATCTTCGAGGACGGCAGCCAGCCGCCCTGGTTGTCCATGACGAAGAGCTCGCCGCCCGGGCCCCAGCCCATGCCGTTCGGCGTGCGCAGGCCGCCGGCGACGTACGTGATCTCCCCCGTGTCGCGGTCGACCTTGATCGTCGTGCCGCGGTCCGGCCCGCCCGGCTGCGGGTTCGTCGTGGCGCCGCCGAAGTCGATGGCGACCGACAGGCTGACGTAGAAGCTCTCCGCGTCGTGCTCGAGGCCGAACGCGAACTCGTGGAAGTTCCCGCCGTACGGCCACTCGGCGACGGTCTCGTGGTCGAGCAGCTCGTCCGGGTCGTCGCCGTCCGGCACCAGCTTCGTCAGCCGGTCCCGCTCGGAGAGGTAGAGCGAGCCGTCGACGTGGTCGATGCCCATCGGGTTGAGCAGGTCGCTGGCGACCTTCACCGGCACGACGTCGTCGGGGCTGTCCGCGGTCGCCGCGCCCTCGAGGAGGAACACCTCGCCCGGCGTGGGGTCCTCCGGCGGGCCCGCGGGGCTCACCGCGCCCGAGGTGACGACGTAGAGGTCGTCGCCGACGAACTCCATCGCCGCGACCATGGGCTCGAAGCCGCCGGGCCGCAGGTCGAGCAGGTCGTACATCGGGTTGACCGCGTCGAGGCGCAGGCCGTCGCCGGCGGTGTCGGTGGCGCCCTCGCAGTACTTCGTCCCGGGCGCGACGACCCGCACGACGCCGGCGTCGGTGCTCAGGGCGGACTCGGGGACGAGGGTGAAGCCCGCGGCGCCGGGCGGGCGCCACTGCAGGGTGAGCTGCTGGCCGTACCCGGCCTCGAAGAAGTCGATCGCCAGCGCGTGGGGCCCGGCGGTGAGGGTGGTGGTCCCGTCCTTGGGCTCCGCCCCGTGCAGGCCGTCGTGGTCGACCACGACCTGCCCGTCGATCGACAGGCGCGAGCCGTCGTCGCTGACGAGGCGGAAGGCGTACTCGCCGTCCGCGGGCACGTGCAGGTTGCCCCGCACCTCGGAGACGAAGTTGTCCTCGGCGCCGAACTGCTCGGCCGTCGTCCAGTCGACGACCGGCATCCGCTTGTCGACGTTGGGGGTCTGGCCGTCCTTGAGGACGCACAGCCTGTCCAGGGCTTGGCCCAGCTGGTACGTCCGCAGGGTCACCCCCGGCTCCTGGTCCGGCAGGTCGGCCGCGGCGGCGGCCCCCGGGGCCGACGCGGCCGGCCGGTCGAGCGCGGCGCTGCCCGCCGCCTGCGCGGCGGTCGGCAGGACGGCGGTGGCCGAGGTGCCGAGCAGCGCGAGCCCGAGCAGGCCCACCGCCCCCCTCGTACCGCGTCCTCGTGCGGTGGATCGCATGCTCCTCCTCGAGCGTGTCCCCGGGTGCGGCCGCGGCGTCGCGGACGGCGCTCCTCCCCCGGGGGTCGGTGTTCGGGGAGGACGCTAGGGCCTTGGGACCGCCCGAGGAAGGACTTCGTCCCGTGAAAGGTCGAAGCCCGACTGTGCTTTCGGAGCACGGCACGATCAGGCGGTGCCCAGACCGGGGCAGGACGGGCGCAGCGCGGCCCGCGGGCCCGCCCGCGCGCCGGCTCGCCGCGGCTCAAGCCGGGCCGCCGGGCTGCCGATGGGACGGACGCCGTCCAGCCCGGGCGGCACCACCGCACCGGGAGGACCCCCGTGACCCACCGCCTCGTGACGCGGTCCGACTTCGACGGGCTCGTCTGCGCGGTCCTGCTCCGCCACCTCGGGCTGATCGACGAGATCACCTTCGTGCACCCCAAGGACGTCCAGGACGGCACCGTGGAGATCACGGACCGCGACATCCTCACGAACCTGCCGTACGCGCCCGCGGCGCACACGGTCTTCGACCACCACCACTCCGAGGGCCTGCGCACCGGCGGCGGCGCCGCCAACCACGTCATCGACGTGCACGCCCCGTCCGCGGCGCGGGTGGTCTACGACCACTTCGGCGGCGCGGCCACGTTCCCGCAGGTCTCGGCCGAGCTCATGGAGGCGGTCGACCGCGCGGACTCCGCGCAGTACCAGCTGCACGAGGTCCTCGCCCCGACCGGCTGGACCCTGCTCAACTTCCTCATGGACAGCCGCACCGGCCTCGGCCGCTTCCGCGACTTCCGCATCTCGAACTACCAGCTGATGATGCAGCTCATCGACGCCGTCATCGAGCACCAGGACGTCGAGGCCATCCTGGCGCTGCCGGACGTCGCCGAGCGCGCGCAGCTCTACCGCGCCCAGCACGACGCGTTCGTCGCCCAGCTCTGGCGGGTCAGCCGCGTCGTCGGCGACGTCGTCGTGGTCGACCTGCGCGGCGAGGAGGTCGTGCACGCCGGCAACCGGTTCGTCGTGTACGCGCTCTTCCCCCAGGCCCGCGTCTCGGTGCACGTCCTCTGGGGCAAGCAGAAGCAGAACACCGTGCTCGCGGTGGGCAAGTCGATCATCGACCGCAGCTCGCCGGTCGACGTGGGCGCGGTCTGCCTGCGGTACGGCGGCGGCGGCCACCTCGCCGCGGGCACCTGCCAGGTGCCGCACGAGGACGCCGACGCGGTGCTCGCCGAGGTCGTCGCGGGGCTCGCGCAGCCGGCGGCGGTCACGGTCTGACCCCCGCCGGGTGGCGCCGCGGCGGAAGGGGCGGTGGCGATCCGGTGGCACCCCTTGGTAGGGGCCCCGGCGGCGGGTTACCGTCCCGCGGTCAGCACCTCGACCACGGGAGCACCATGCCCTCCGCACGTCAGGGACGCGCCGCGCGTCCCGCCCGCGCCGTCCGCCGGGCCGCCGTCCTGGCGGCCGGCGCGGCCCTGCTCGCCCCGCTGGCCGCCGCCCCCGCCTCGGCCGCCCCGTCCGGCGCGCCCGCCGGGGCGCAGGGCGCCGGGTACGACCGCTACGCGACGGTCCAGATCCTCGGGATCAACGACTTCCACGGCCAGCTCGAGCCCCCCACCGGGTCGAGCTCGCGCCTGACCGTCCTCGGCCCCGACGGGCAGACCCCCCAGACGCTCGAGCCGGTCGGCGGCGCGGAGTACCTCGCGACGCACGTCAAGCAGCTGCGGCGGGACCGCGACCAGGACTACTCGGTCTTCGTTTCCGCCGGCGACAACATCGGCGGCACGCCGTTCCTCTCCGCCGCGGCGAAGGACGAGCCGACCGTCGAGTTCCTCAACGGCCTGGGCCTGTTCGCCTCCTCGACGGGCAACCACGAGTACGACGAGGGCCTCGCGGAGCTGCGCCGCATCCAGGACGGCGGCTGCCACCCGACCGAGGGCTGCTTCGGCGGCGACGGCTTCGCCGGCGCCGACTTCACCTACCTCTCGGCGAACGTCGTCGACGAGGACACCGGGCGGCTGGTCATGCCGGCCTCCGCGGTCAAGCGCTTCCCGAAGGGCGTCAAGGTCGGCTTCATCGGGGTGCCGCTCAAGGAGACGCCGACCATCGTCTCGGCGTCCGCGATCGCCGGGCTGCAGTTCACCGACGAGGTCGCGGCCATCGCCAAGGCCTCGAAGGAGCTCGCGCGCCGCGGGGTCGAGGCGCAGGTGCTCCTGCTCCACCAGGGCGACAGCACGGGCGTGGCCCTCAACACCTGCTCGACCCTGCCGGGCGCCGCGGGCACCATCGCCCGCCTCGCCGCGGCGGAGGTGGACGCGGTCTTCACCGGCCACTCGCACCAGCAGTACAACTGCGTCGTGCAGGGCCCGGACGGGCGCAGCCGCCCGGTCGTGCAGGGCGCCGCGAACGGGCGCATCGTCTCCGAGATCGACCTGACGATCGACCGCCGCGCGAACGACGTCGTGCGCCCGCTCACCGAGGCGCTGAACCACCCGGTCACGCGCGACGTCCGCCCGGACCGCGCCACCACCCGCCTCATCGCCAAGTACGCCGAGGCCATCGCCCCGATCGCCGGGCGCGAGGTCGGCACCATCGGCGGCGACATCACCCGCGCCGCCGACGCCGAGGGCGAGACGCCGCTCGGCGACCTCATCGCCGACGCGCAGCTCGCGGCCACGCAGGACGAGGGCGCGCAGGTCGCGCTCATGAACCCGGGCGGCGTGCGCGCCGACCTCGTCGCGGCCGAGTCCGCGGACGGCGAGGCGCCGGGCGTCGTCACCTACCGCGAGGCCTTCACGGTCCAGCCGTTCGGCAACGTCCTCGTCACCCAGACGATGACGGGCGAGGAGCTCGTCGCCGTGCTCGAGCAGCAGGAGGAGACCGGCCGGCTGCTGCAGCCCTCCTCCACCCTCAC
The DNA here is from genome assembly GCF_003594885.1 of Vallicoccus soli. Classification (NCBI taxonomy): domain Bacteria; kingdom Bacillati; phylum Actinomycetota; class Actinomycetes; order Motilibacterales; family Vallicoccaceae; genus Vallicoccus; species Vallicoccus soli. The sequence continues at coordinate 67,579 of NZ_QZEZ01000007.1, read as the reverse complement.
CTACGCCCTCGCGGCGGACGGCACCGTGAGCGACGTCCGCATCGCCGGCGAGCCGGTGGACCCGGCCGCCTCGTACCGGGTGACGGTCAACAACTTCCTCGCCGACGGCGGGGACGGCTTCACGACCCTCACCGAGGGCGAGGACCGGGTGTACGGCGCCGTCGACCTCGACGCGTTCACCGACTACCTCGCGGCCAACCCCGGCGTCACCGCCCCGGCGACCGACCGGGTGCGCCCCGCGGGCTGAGCAGCACGGCAGCAGCACAGCAGCACCAGCAGCACGCAGCAGGGCCACCGGGCCCCCGCCGCTCCCCGCGGCGGGGGCCCGTCCGCGCCCGGGGGGCGCGGGGGCCGGCGGCGGCTAGGCTCCCCGGGGTGAGCCTGCTGCCCCCCGACGTCCTCACGTCGCTCCTCGCCGTCGAGCTCGGCGGCGCGTCCCTCGACGAGGTGCTGCAGCGGATCGTGCGGATCGCGAACGAGGTGGTGGAGGGCGCCGACGAGGTGTCCCTGACGCTCGTGCGGCAGGACCGGCCGTGGACCGCGGCCCACGCGGGCGAGATGGCGCTCGCGGCCGACGAGCTGCAGTACGGCGCGGGCTACGGCCCCTGCATCGACGCCGGCACCTCCGGCACGGTGCTGCACGTGCCGGACATGCGCACCGAGACCCGCTGGCCGGACTACGCCCCCCGCGCCGTCGAGGCCGGCGTCCTGAGCTCGATGTCGGTGCCGCTGCCGCTGCAGTGCGAGGTCGTGGGGGCGCTCAACTGCTACAGCCGGCGGCCGGCGGCGTTCACCGAGCGCAGCGAGGAGGTGGCCCGCGAGCTCGCGGCGCACCTCGCCGTGGCGGTGGCCAACGCGGTGGCCTACACCGACATCGCCAAGCTCGCCTCCGACATGCAGGCCGCGATGGCCAGCCGGGCGGTGATCGAGCAGGCCAAGGGCGTGATCATGGCCCAGAACCGGTGCGGCGCCGAGGAGGCCTTCGGCATCCTGCGACGCGCCTCCCAGGGCCGCAACGTCAAGCTCCGGGACCTCGCGCAGCAGGTCGTGGAGGGTGTCGGCGGCACCACGGGGCAGCCCGACGGCCCGTCGCCGCCCTCGCGCTGAGGCTCAGCCGGCCAGCCACAGCAGCACGGCGAGCACCCGGCGGTGGTCGTCGTCGCTCGGCAGCAGGTCGAGCTTGGTGAAGATCGACGAGACGTGCTTCTCGACCGCGCCGTCGCTCACCCCGAGGTGCCGGGCGACGGCCCGGTTCGTGCGGCCCTCGGCCATGAGCCCGAGCACCTCCCGCTCCCGCGGCGAGAGCGCCTCCAGCGGGTCGCGGCGCGAGCGGGCGAAGAGCTGGGCCACGACGTCGGGGTCGAGCACGGTGCCCCCGGCGGCGACCCGCTCCACGGCGTCCGCGAGCTCGTCGAGGGCGCTGACCCGGTCCTTGAGCAGGTAGCCGACGCCGCCCGCGCGGTCGCCGAGCAGGTCGCGGGCGTACGCCTCCTCGACGTACTGCGACAGCACCAGCACCCCCGTGCCGGGCACCGCGGCGCGCGCCTCGAGCGCGGCGCGCAGGCCCTCGTCGGTGTGCGTCGGCGGCATGCGCACGTCGACGACGGCGACGTCCGGGCGGTGCTCGCGCACCGCCCGGACGAGGGAGGGGCCGTCGCCCACGGCCGCGACGACGGCGCAGCCGGCCTCCTCGAGGAGGCGCACCAGGCCCTCGCGCAGCAGCACCGAGTCCTCGGCCAGCACCACCCTCACGCCCGCGGCCCCCGCGGCAGCGCCCTCACCCGCACGGCAGCACCGCGCGCAGGACGGTGGGCCCGCCGGGCGGGCTGTCGACGTCGAGCCCGCCCTCGAGCGCCGCGGTGCGCTCGACGAGCCCGGCCAGCCCGTGCCCCTTCGCCGCGTGCGCGCCGCCGTGCCCGTCGTCCTCGACGACGATGCGCAGCCAGCCGCCGGAGCGGTCGACCCGCACCCGGGCCGCCGTCGCGCCGCTGTGCTTGGCGACGTTGGTGAGCGCCTCGGTCACGACGAAGTACGCGCCGCTCTCCACGTGCGCGGGCAGGCGCTCGCCCTCGGCGAGGCGCACGTCGAGGTCGACCGGCACGGTGCAGCGCGAGGCCACGGCGGCGAGCGCCGCCGGGAGCCCGCGGTCGGTGAGGATCGGCGGGGCGATGCCGCGCGAGAGCGCCCGCAGCTCGCCGAGCGCCTCGCGGGTCTGGGCGAGCGCCTCGGCGACGAGCGGCTTGGCGGTCTCCGGGTCGCTCTCGAGCCGGCGCTGGGCGGCGCTGAGGTCCATGGTGAGCCGCACGAGGCGCTGCTGCGGCCCGTCGTGCAGGTCGCGCTCGAGCCGGCGCATGGCCGAGGCCTCGGCCTGCACGGCCGAGTCGCGGCTCGCGGACACCTGGCGCAGCCGGCGCTGCAGCTCGGCCGCGCCCTGCCCCGTGAGCAGCGTCCGCCCGAGGGCGGCGTGCGCCGTCGCGAGCCCGCGGGAGACCACCGGCAGGCTGACGGCGAACAGGGCGCCGAGCAGCACGTACGCGACCTGCTCCAGCGCCGTCGGCAGGCCGAGCAGCTCGAAGAGCGTCTCGCCGTCCTGGGGCACGGCCCAGACCCACAGCGGGTACGTCAGCCCGCCCAGCGCCCCGGCCCACCACGTCACGAGCACGCTCCAGGTGACCGTGGCGAGCGGGGACGACACCAGGCCGTGCAGCAGGTCGCGCCACAGCTGCCCCTCGCGCAGCGGCTCGACCCAGCCGCGCAGGGTGCCGAGGCGCAGGGGGGCGTACGGGGGCTCGGGCGCGTCGTGCCCCGCCGCCCGCAGGCCCCACCGCTGGGCGACCGCGAACCAGCGCGCCGCCAGCAGGGTGAGCACGCCGAGCGGCACGCCGAGGAGGGTGACGAGGAGGCCGGCCGAGGCGGCCACGCCGGTGACGAGCACGGAGAAGGAGGTGACGGCGAGCGGGAAGGCGGCCAGGAGGTAGGCGCTGTCCCACCACCAGGAGCGCTCCGGTCCGGCACCGGGGGCGGGGCTGCGCAGGTCGCCGCGCGGGAGGGTCGTCGAGGTCATGCCGTCACCGTCCTCCGCGCGGGCGGGCCCGCCCATCCGGCGGGCGGGCGTCCCGGGGGTGAGGCTAGCCCCACCCCCGCACCCCGGTCAGCCCCGACGACGGGCGCTCAGACGTGCTCGACGAGATCGGCGATCGACTCCAGGAGCATGCTCGGGCGGAACGGGAACCGCTCGACCTGGTCGCGGCGCGTCGACCCGCTGAGGACGAGCACGGTCTGCAGGCCGGCCTCGATGCCGGCGACGATGTCGGTGTCCATCCGGTCGCCGACCATGGTCGTGGTCTCCGAGTGCGCGTCGATCCGGTTCATCGCGCTGCGGAACATCATCGGGTTGGGCTTGCCGACGAAGTACGGCTCCGCCCCGGTCGCGCGGGTGATCATCGCGGCGATGGCGCCGGTCGCGGGCAGCGGGCCCTCCGCGGACGGCCCGGTCGCGTCGGGGTTGGTCGCGATGAAGCGGGCGCCGGCGCCGACGAGCCGCACGGCCCGGGTGATGGCCTCGAAGGAGTAGGTGCGGGTCTCCCCGAGGACGACGTAGTCCGGGTCGGTGTCGGTCATGACGAACCCGGCCTCGTGCAGCGCGGTGGTGAGCCCGGCCTCGCCGATGACGTAGCAGGACGCCCCGGGCGCCTGGTCGGCGAGGAAGGTGGCGGTCGCCAGCGCGGAGGTCCAGATGGCCTCCTCCGGCACGAGCAGGCCGCTGCGGGCCAGCCGCGCGCTGAGGTCGCGCGGGGTGAAGATCGAGTTGTTGGTGAGGACGAGGAAGCGCCGCTCGCGGTCGACCAGGCGCTGCAGGAACTCGGCGGCCCCGCGCAGGGCCTGCCCCTCGTGGACGAGCACGCCGTCCATGTCGGTGAGCCAGCACTCCGTCTCGCGGCGCTCGGTCATGGCGCGAGCCTAGGGGCGGGCGGGCCCTGCGGGCGTCGCCGGCCTTGACGGACGGTACGGGCGGGTGCATGCTGGCTAATGTACTTAGCCCACAGGCTCAGGAGGTTCCCGTGCTCGGCACCCTGCACCGGCCCGGCGGCACGCTCGGGTACGACGTGGCCGGCGACGGCCCGCTCGTCGTCCTCGCCCACGGGATGGGCGACCTGCGCGGCACGTACCGGCGCCTCGCGCCCGCCCTGCGCGCCGCGGGGCACCGCGTCGCCGCGCTCGACCTGCGCGGCCACGGCGACGCCAGCACCGGTTGGGACGACGTCAGCACCACCGCGGTCGCCGGCGACCTCCTCGCCCTGGTCGAGGAGCTCGGCGGCCCGGCCGTCCTCGTGGGCAGCAGCTACTCCGGCGGCGCGGCGGTCGTCGCCGCGGCCCGGCGCCCGGACCTCGTCGCCGGGCTGGTGCTCAGCGGCGCGTTCGTGCGCGACGTGCCGCGCACCCGGGGCCAGCGCGCGGCGGCGTGGCTCGTGGCCCGCACCCCGCTGGGCCGCCCGCTGTGGTCGGCGTACGTCCCCTCGCTCTACGGCACCCGCCCCGACGACCTCGCCGAGCACCGCCGCGCCCTGGCCGCGAACCTGCGCGAGCCCGGGCGCTGGGCGGCCGTCGCGGCGATGGCGCGGGCCGGCCACGCGGCGTCGGAGGCCGTGCTCGGCGACGTGCGGGCGCCGGCCCTCGTCGTCGTGGGATGCCAGGACCCCGACTTCGCCGACCCCGCCGAGGAGGCGCGGCGCACCGCCGCGGCGCTCGGCGGGCCGGCGGACGTGCTGCTCGTCGACGGCGCCGGGCACTACCCGCACCTCGAGCGCCCCGACGTCGTCACGCCCGCCGTGCTGGCGCTCGCCCGCCGCGCGGCGGTCGCCTGATGCCGCGCGCGGGGCTGACCCCCGAGCGGGTCGTGGCCGCGGCCGCGGCCCGGGCCGACGCGGCCGGGTGGGCCGCCACCACCCTCGCCACGGTCGCCGAGCAGCTCGGCGTGCGGGTCCCCTCGCTCTACAAGCACGTCGACGGCCTCCCCGACCTGCGCCGGCGGGTCGCGCTCGCCGGCCTGCGCGGGCTCGCCGCGGCCCTGCGCGAGGCGGCCGTGGGGCGCAGCGGCCCCGACGCGCTCCGCGCCGTGGCGCGGGCGTACCGGGCCTGGGCGCGTGACCACCCCGGGACGTACGAGGCGCTGCAGCGTGCCCCCGCCGCGGACGACGAGGAGCTCACCGCCGCCGCCGCGGACCTCGTCGGCGTGCTCACCGCCGTCCTGCGCGGCTGGGGCCTCGAGGGCGACGACGCCGTCCACGCCGTCCGGGCCGTGCGGGCCGCGCTGCACGGCTTCTGCGCGCTCGAGGCCGCCGGGGGGTACGGCCTCCCGCTCGACCGCGACGAGAGCTTCGAGCGGCTCGTCGACCTGCTCGCCGGGGGGCTGCGCCCGCCGGGCGGGCCGGGGGGCCGGGTGGCACGATGACGCCCGTCCCGGTCGTCGGGGCGGCGTCGCGAGGAGGACCGTGGTGGCGGGGGACGGGCTCTTCGCGGGCGGCGGGGCCGCCGGCGCCCTCATGGCCCGGGTGGACTGGGCGGCCACGCCGGTCGGGCCCGTCGAGGGCTGGCCGCAGAGCCTGCGCGCGGCGGTGCGCACCGTCCTGTCCTCGCGCTACCCCATGCTCGTCCTCTGGGGCGACGGGCTGACCCAGCTCTACAACGACGCGTACTCCCAGCTCATCGGCGAACAGCACCCGTCCGCGATGGGCCGCGACGTGCGCGAGACGCTCGCCTCGAGCTGGCACGTGCTCGGCCCCCTCATCGACGAGGCCGTCGCCACCGGCGTCGCGTCGTGGGTGCCCGCCCTGCAGCTGCTCCTCGAGCGGTCGGGCTACCGCGAGGAGGCGTACTTCAGCGTCTCGCACGCCCCGGTCCGCGACGACGACGGCAGCACCGTCGGCGTCCTCACCGTGTGCAGCGAGGTCACCGAGCAGGTCGTCGGCGAGCGCCGGCTGCGGCTCCTGCGCGAGCTCGCCGTGCGGGCCGGGGAGACGACGACCGTCGCGGCGACCGGCGACGACCTCGCCGCCGTCCTGGCCCGGCACCCGCTCGACGTGCCGTTCGCCGCGGCCTACGTGCGCGAGGGCGCGGTCCTGCGCCGGGTCGCGCTCGTCGGCCCCGTCGCCGACGCCCTGCCGGCGGTGCTGGACGTCGGCGGCGACCCCGACCCCTGGGGCCTGCGCGCGGCGGCGGCCGGACGGCCGGCGCTCGTCACGGACGTGCCCGCGCGGGTCGCGGTGCCGAGCGGGCCGTGGCACGAGCCGGTGCGCGAGGCCCTGGCGCTGCCGCTCGCCTCGGCCGACCGGGGCCGCCCGGTCGGCGTGCTCGTCACCGGGGTGAGCGCGGCGCGGGCGCTCGACGACCCGTACCGCTCGTTCGTCGAGCTGCTCGCCCAGCAGGTCGCGGTGGCGGTGCGCAACGCGCGCGCCCACGAGGAGGAGCGGGCCCGGGCGGAGGCGCTCGCCGAGCTCGACCGCGAGAAGACCGCCTTCTTCACCGGCGTCAGCCACGAGTTCCGCACCCCGCTCACGCTCATGCTCGGCCCGCTCGCCGACGCCCTCGACGCCGTCGACGAGCCGCTCGGCCCGGCCCAGCGCGAGCGGGTCGAGACGGCGCGGCGCAACGCCCTGCGCCTGCGCGGGCTCGTCGACGACCTGCTGACCTTCAGCAGCATCGAGGCCGGGCGCGCGCACGGGCGCCGGGAGGTCGTCGACCTCGCCGCGCTCACCACGGACCTGGCCAGCGCCTTCCGCGCCGCCGTCGAGCGCGCCGGGCTCCGGCTGCAGGTGGACTGCCCGCCGCTGCCGCGGCGCGTCGCGCTCGACCCCGCCGCGTGGGAGCGCGTCGTCACCAACCTGCTGTCCAACGCGCTCAAGCACACGTTCGTCGGCGGGCTGGCGGTGGTGCTGCGGCACGACCTGGACGGCGTGGTCCTCGAGGTCGCCGACACCGGCATCGGCATCGCCCCCGAGGAGCAGGGGCGGCTCTTCGAGCGGTTCCACCGCGTCGCCGGCGCCCGCTCGCGCAGCCACGAGGGCAGCGGCATCGGGCTCGCGCTGGTGCGCGAGCTCGTGCTGCTGCAGGGGGGCGGGGTGGCGGTGCGCAGCGCGCCGGGCGAGGGCTCGACCTTCGTCGTCACCCTCCCCTGGGCGGCGCTCGACCCGGCGGGCGCCGCGGACGCGCCCGCGGCGGGGGCCGGCGCAGCCCCCACCGCCGCGCCGACCGGGCGCGCGGCGGACGCGGCCGACGCCGCGGAGCACTGGCTCGCCGCCCCGGCCCCGTCGACCGGTGCGGCGACCCCTCCGGGGCCGGGCGGTGCGGCGGCGCGGGCCGACGACCCGCTGGGCGCGGTGCGGGTGCTCGTGGTCGACGACAACGCCGACATGCGGGCGTACCTCGAGCGCCTGCTGACCGCGCAGGGCTGGGCGGTCGAGGCCGTCGAGGACGGCGAGGCCGCGCTCGCGGCCGTGCGGCTCCGCGCGCCCGACGTGGTGCTGACCGACGTGATGATGCCGCGGGTCGACGGCTTCGAGCTGCTGCGCGCGCTGCGCCGCGCCCCGGGCACCGCGGCGCTCCCCGTCGTCGTGCTCTCCGCGCGGGCGGGGCAGGAGGCGAGCGTCGAGGGGTTCGAGCTCGGCGCCGACGACTACGTCGTGAAGCCCTTCACCGCCGGCGACCTCGTCGCGCGCCTGCGGACCACCGTCGCGCTGGCCCGGCTGCGCACGGCGCACCGCGCCCAGCTCGACGAGCTCGCCACCACCGCCGCCGACACCGCCGCGGTCATCGCCTCGGGCCGGGCCCTGGAGGACGCGGTGCTGCGGCTGACCCGCCAGGCGCGCGCCCTGCTGGGCGGCGCGGCCGCGACCAGCGAGCTCGTCGACGACGACGGCGGGCGGCTGTCCTTCACCGACCCCGAGGGCGCCGCGCCGGTCGAGCCGGGCGCCGCGGCCGTCGCCGCCGAGGACGTGCGGGGGCGCGACGGGCGCCGGCTCGGCGGCGTCGCCGTGCGGCTGCCCCCGGGCAGCGCCCGACCGCCCGTCGAGCTGCTGCGGCCGCTCGCCCGCATGCTCGGCGCGGTCGCCGAGGGCAGGTGGCAGCTCGAGCGCACGCAGCGGGTCGCGCTGGTGCTGCAGCGCAGCCTGCTGCCCGACCGGCTGCCCGACGTGCCGGGGCTCGAGCTCGCCGCCCGCTACCTGCCCGCGCCCGGCCAGGCCGAGGTCGGCGGGGACTGGTACGACGCCGTGGACCTGCCCGACGGCCGCCTCGCCGTGTGCGTCGGCGACGTCGAGGGGCACGGCCTCGGCGCCGCGACCGCCATGGGGCAGCTGCGCGCGGGCGCGCGCGCCCACCTGGGCGAGGGCCTGGGGCCGGCCGACGTGCTCGGGCGCCTCGAGCCGCTCGTCGCCCGCCTGGGCGGCGTGGACGGCGCGCCGGCGACCGCGACGGCGCTCGTGGTGCGGCTCGACCCGTCGACGGGGGCCCTCGAGTGGGCCTCGGCCGGGCACCTGCCGCCGGTGCTGCAGGACGCCGGCGGCGCGCGGTGGCTGTCCGGCGAGCCGGGCGCCCCGCTCGGCACCGGGCCGCTCGCCGCCTGGGCCCCGCCCCCGGTGCACCGCGCCCACCTCGCCCCCGGCGGGGTGCTGCTCCTGTGCACCGACGGGCTCGTCGAGGACCGCGGGGACCAGCTCGAGCAGGGCATGCCGCGCCTGCTCCGCCGCCTCGGCGCGGCCCGCGGCGCGCCCGCCCCCGACGTCGTCGACGCGGTGCTCGCCGGGCACCCGGGCGCCGGCGACGCGGGCCGTACGGGCGCGGTGGACCTCGATGACGTCGCGGTGCTCGTGGTGCGCCGGCTGCCGGCGGCCCCCCTCCCCGCGGCCGCCCCGCCGGTCGCGCCGGCGGACGTCCTGCTGTCGTACCCGTCGGCGACCTCGGCCGCGGCCGGCGCCCGGCGCGACCTGCGCCGGCACCTGGCGGCGGCCGGCGTCCCGGACGACGTCGCGTACGAGCTGCTCGTGGCGGTGTCGGAGGCGGTGAACAACGCCGTCGAGCACGCGCAGGACCCGGCGCGGCCCGAGGTCGAGGTGCACCTCGTCGTCGCGCCGCGCCTCGTGCGCGTCGCGGTGCGCGACTCCGGCGGGTGGCGCGAGCGGCGGGCCTCCATGGACCGCGGGCGTGGCTCCACCCTCATGGCCGCCTTCGCCGACGTGCGGGTCGCGGCCGGCCCCACCGGCACGACGGTCGAGCTCGAGCGCCGCCTGTGACCGGTGGCCCGGCCCGCGCTCAGACGGTGCTGACGACCTCGTCGTAGTCCGGGCGCGGCCCGCGCGGGTGCCCGGCGCCGGGCGCGGGGTGGCCGAGCGCGACCACGAGGACGACGCGGTGGCGCCCGTCGGGGAACAGCTCCTTCTCCACGCCCGCGGCGTCCATGCCCGTCATGGGGCCCGCGGCGAGCCCCGCCGCGCGCACGCCCACGATGAAGTAGCCCGCCTGCAGCATCGCGTTGCGGACCGCGACGTCCTCGCGGGCCAGCTCGTCCTCGGCGAAGCGGTCCCGCGCCCCGGGGGCGTGCGGGAAGAGCCGCGGCAGGTCGTCGTGGAAGTCGACGTCGGCGGCGAGCACGGCGACGAGCGGCGCGTCGAGCACCTTGCGGCGGTTGCCCTCGGCCATGTGCACGGCGAGCCGCTCGCGCGCCTGCGGGCTGCGCACGAGGAGCACGCGCAGGGGGTTCGCGTTCATGGCCGTCGGGCCGAGCTTGACCAGGTCGTAGACCGCCCGCACCTCGTCCTCGCCCACCGGCTGGTCCGTGAAGCGGGTGGCGGTCCGGGCCGTGCGGAAGAGCAGGTCCTGGGCGTCGGGGTGCAGGGCGAGGGTCACGCGGTGCTCCGGGAGGTCGACGTGCGGTTCGTTGACGCGACAACCACGCGGCGGAGCAGCCGGTTCCCGACCCCCGCGTGATCTCCGGCACGACCCGCGGGCGTAGCGTGTGCGGCGAGGACACCGCCGTCCCGGGGGGCACGCGCGTGCGGCGCCGCCCGGGGGCCACGACCGTCGCACGCAGGAGGAGCCGAGGTGGCGATCCCGCCGCCGTGCGCGGCGCGCTACGCGCCGGAGCCCACGGCCGTCGCGCGCGCGCGCCGCGCCGTCGCCGCGCAGGTCGAGCGCGCCGGCTTCGCGGCCCTGGCCGACGACGCCGCCCTCCTCGTCTCCGAGCTCGTCGCCAACGCGGTGCTGCACGCCCGCACCGAGGTCGAGGTCCGGGTGGTCGCCCAGGAGGGCGGCGTGCGCGTCGAGGTGCAGGACGGGAGCCCGGTGCTGCCGCTGCCCGGCGCGCTGCGGGCCACCGCGATGAGCGGGCGGGGCCTCGTGCTCGTCGCGACGCTCGCCCGCCGCTGGGGGGTCGAGCCGCGCGAGGGCGGCAAGGTGGTCTGGTTCGAGCTCGGCGGCGACGCGCCCGCCCCGCAGGAGCTCGACGTCGACGACCTCGTCGAGATGTGGTCGCGCGCCGACGGCGACCTCGGCCCCGACACCTCCGAGCTGCCGGTGCGCGTGGTGCTGCGCGACGTGCCCGTCGCCGCGCTGCTCGCCGCGAAGTCCCACATGGAGGACCTCGTCCGCGAGCTGCGGCTGGTCCTGCTCGACGCCGGGCGGGCCCGGCCCGCCGCCGAGGGCGAGGGCACCGGGGCGGCCGCCCTGCTCGTCGCCCGGCGCCTCGACGAGGCCGTCGAGGACTTCGCCGAGGGCCGCCTGCAGCTGCGCGGGCTCGGGATGCGCGCCCGCGCGAACGGCGAGGCCGTCGCCACCCTCGAGCTCACCCTGCCCCCCTCCGCCGCCGACGCCGCGCTGCGCTACCTCGACGCCGTCGAGGCCGCCGCCGGCCTCAGCGCCGAGGGCGGCCTGCTCGTGCAGGCCGAGGGCCTCGCCGAGCACGCGGACCTGCGCCGCTGGTACCTCCGCGAGATCGCCCGCCAGCTCCGCGCCGCCCAGCCCTGACCCCGCCGCGACCATGCGGGGATGGCGGTGCGGCGCCCACCAGCCCCGCCGCGACCATGCGGGGATGGCGGTGACCGGGGCGCCGCGGGAGCCCGCCGCGACCCTGCGGGGGTGGCGGTGACCGGGGCCGCGCCCGCCGGAGGCCCCGCCGTGATCATGCAGGGGTGGCGCGGCGGGCCCTGACGACGCCCACCGGGAGCCCGCGGTGATCATGCGCGGAGGGCGGGCGGGAGCCCTGGAGACCGCCACGACCACGCCGGCACGGCGCGGGCGACCGCGGGTCTGGACCCGTGGGCGAGCGCAGCCCTCGCCCTCTGCGCATGATCACGGCGGAGGGGGGCGGGACCCCGGAGGGGACCCGGCTCACCACGCGCTCATCATCGCGGCGGGAGCGGGACCCGCGGCGCCCTCCGCGCGTGGTCGCGGCGGGGGGCGGGTACGGCCGGTCGGCCGGCACCCGCCCCTGCGCCCCGGCGCGCAGGGCGTCAGTCGAGGCAGTAGGTCGTGACGCGGGCGGTGCCCACGACGCCGGGCTCGAAGGCGTCGACGAAGGCCTGCGCGTCCTGCGCGGAGCCGAAGTAGACGGCGGCACCGCGGTAGTACCGGTCCGGGTCGAGCCGGAGGGCCTCCCGGGCGCCCTGGTCGCAGTCCACGTCGCCCGCGCCGACCTCGTAGCCGAGGGCCGCCGCGTCCCGGCGGGCCTGCTCGAGGCGCGCGTCGTCGGGCTCGTAGGTCACCGCGAGGTACACCGCCCACGCCGTGCCGCCGTGCTCGAGCTCCGCAACGGGCGGGAGCTGCACCGACGGTCCCTGCGACGGCTCGGCCGGCTGCGAGGGCTCTCCGGACGGCTCCCCCGACGGCTCCTGGGACGGCTCCTCCGACGGCTCCTCGGACGGCCCGCCCGAGGGCTCGGCCGGCGCGGAGGGCTCCTGCGACGCGGCGCCCGACGGCTCTCCGCCGCCCGGCTCCTGCGACGGCTCCCCGCTCGGCTCCCCCGACGGCTCTCCCGACGGCTCATCGCTCGGCTCCCCCGACGGCTCCGCGCTCGGCACGGCGAGCGGCGTGGTGGGGGTCGTCGGGCGTGCGGTCGGCGTCGCGCCGGCCGTCGCCCCGGGGTCGGCCACGCTGGCGACGACGGTGCCGCGGTCGTCGCCGCGGTCGGCGAGCAGCGCTCCGGTGCCCAGGCCGCCGCCGAGGACGACCGCCGCGGCGGCCACCCCCGCGTACGCCGTCCGCTGCCGCCGGCGCCGGTCACCGGCGCGCCGCACGTCCGCCGCCGCGCGCGGGCGCGCCGCCCGCTCGCCCGCCCCCGCGAGGTCGTCCAGGCCCCGCCCCAGCTCGTCCCGCTCGCTCATCGTCCTGCCCCTCCTGCCGCGGCGGCGCCCTGCGCCGTCCGTACCGCGTCCCCGTCGATGTCGATGCGCAGCCGGTCCCCCGGCCGCTGCGCGCGCTGCGGCGCGCGCCCGTACCCCCGCCCGGCTCCCGCGCCGCGGGGCCCGCCGCCCAGGGCGTCGTCGTCGCCGAGCCCGTCGTCCTGCGCGAGGTGCGCGGCGAGCGCCGCCCGGCCCCGCGAGAGCCGCGCCTTGACCGTCCCGGTCGGCGCGCCGGTCTCGGCGGCGACCTGCTCGACGCTGAGGTCGCACAGGTGGTGCAGGACCACCGCCCGGCGCTGCTCGGCGGGGAGCAGGCGCAGGGCGGCGGCGAGCGCCGCGTGGTCCTCGGACGGCGGCGGCACCGGCTGGTCGTCCGCCCTGCGGTGCCAGGCGGTGAGCGCGTTGCGGGTGCGCCGCCACCGGCTGACGGCGAGCCGCCACGCCACGGTGCGCACCCACGCCTGCGGCGCCGCCTCGGCGTCGAGCCGCGCGCGGTGCTCCCAGGCCTTGGCGAAGGCCTCCTGCACGACGTCCTGCGCCTCCGCGAGGTCCCCCGTCATCGCGTACAGCTGCCCGGTCAGCGGGCGCACCCAGCGCTCGTAGAACGCGTCGAACTCGGCGGCGTCCACGGACCCCCCTCCCTGCCGGGTGCCGCGGCGCGCCACCTCCTGCCCTTCGTACGCCCCGCCCGCGCGGCCGGTTGCACCCGGCGCGCCGCGCCGCGACCCGTGGCAGGAACTCGACGCACCACGGCAGTCCTGCCACTCGTCGTCGGGAGGTGGCTGCACCACGGTGGGGGCATGGCGCTCACGGCGTACCTCGTCGTCCTGCTGACCCTGCTCGCGGCGCTCGGGCGGGCGGCCACGACCCCCGCGCGGCGCCCGCCGCTGCGGCGGCTGCACCCCCGGGACCTGCCGGGGTTCGTCGCCGCGGGCGTCCACGCGCTCCTCACGCTCCCGCCCCGCACCCCCCGCTAGGGGGAGGAGCGGCACCGGAGCGTCGCCCTCCGCTCACCGGGGGGTTCCCAGGACGGCGCTGCTGCGCCATCGTGGGGGGCTACCCACCGGAGGGAGCCCGCCGTGGCGGTCGTGGTCGGGGTCGACGCGAGCGAGGCGGGGCGGCGCGCCGTCCGCTTCGCGACGCGGCTGCGCGACGTCGGGGACGGGCGGGTGGTGGTGGCGCACGTCGTCCCCTGGTCGCCGTTCACCGTGCAGAGCGCGGAGGAGAACGAGCGGCGCAGCCTCACCAAGGCGCACGAGGTCGAGATGGCCCACCGCCTCGTCGACCCGCTCGTCGAGCAGCTGCGCGGCGAGGGCGTCCGGGCCGAGGCCGTCGTCCGGCACGGCCACCCGGCCGAGACGCTCTGCGCGCTGGCCCGCGAGGCGGGCGCGACGCACCTGGTCGTCGGGCGCACCGGCGAGAGCCGCGTGCGCTCCCTGCTCTTCGGGTCGACGGCGAGCAACCTCATCCAGATCGCCGAGGTCCCCGTGACGGTGGTGCCGTGATGGACCCGTACGCCCTGCCCGCCCTGGCCTCCGCGCCGGCCCCCAGCGGCCTCGACGCCTTCATCGACGACAACTTCGCCGGCATCGCGGACCGGATCGAGTCCGTCGTCTTCTACGAGGTGTCGCTGGGCGACGTCACGTTCCCGGTCGTCGTGGCCTGGCTGCTGCTCGCCGCCGTCGTCTTCACGCTCTCCTTCCGCTTCGTCAACCTGCGCGGCTTCAAGCACGCCATCGACCTGGTGCGCGGCAAGTACACCCGCCCCGACGAGGTCGGCGAGGTCTCGCACTTCCAGGCCCTCGCCACCGCGGTGTCGGGCACCGTCGGCCTCGGCAACATCGCCGGCGTCGCCGTCGCCATCACCCTCGGCGGGCCCGGCGCGACCTTGTGGATGATCGTGGCGGGCCTGCTCGCGATGTCGACGAAGTTCACCGAGTGCACGCTCGGGGTGAAGTACCGCCGGGTGAACCCGGACGGCACGGTCTCCGGCGGCCCGATGTTCTACCTGTCCCGGGGCCTCGCCGAGCGGCGCATGGCGGGCCTCGGCAAGGTGCTCGCCGCCGTCTTCGCGGTGTTCTGCATCCTCGGCTCGCTCGGCGGCGGCAACGCGTTCCAGGCGAACCAGGCCTTCGCCCAGATGCGCGCGGTCACGGGCGGCGAGGACGGGCTGCTCGGCGGGGGCGCCGCGGGCGTGCTGTTCGGGCTCCTCCTCGCCGCGGTCGTCGGCGTCGTCATCATCGGCGGCATGTGGCGCATCGCGAGCGTCACCGACAAGCTCGTGCCGTTCATGGCGGTCCTCTACGTGACCGCCTGCGTCGTCGTCCTGCTCGCCAACGCCTCCGCGCTGCCGGAGGCGGCCCGCCTCATCGTCGAGGGGGCCTTCGACACCGAGGCCGTGGCCGGCGGAGTCGTCGGCGTGCTCATCGTCGGCGTGCAGCGCGCCGCGTTCTCCAACGAGGCCGGGCTCGGCTCCGCCCCGATCGCCCACTCGGCGGTCAAGACCGACCGGCCCGTCACCGAGGGGTACGTCGCCCTCCTCGAGCCGTTCATCGACACCGTCGTCATCTGCACCATGACCGCGCTGACGATCGTCGTCACGGGCGCGTACACGCAGCAGGGCGAGGAGGGGGTGCAGCTGACCTCGACCGCGTTCGAGACGGTGCTGCCCTGGTTCGACAACGTGCTCGCGCTCGCCGTGGTGCTCTTCGCGTTCTCCACCCAGCTCGCCTGGAGCTACTACGGCGCGAAGGCCACGGCGTACCTCAGCGGCGAGAGCCGGGTCGCGGACACCGTCTACAAGGTGGTGTTCCTCGCCTTCGTCGTCATCGGCGCCGCGGCCTCGCTCGGCCCGATCATCGCCTTCTCCGACTCCATGATCTTCGCGATGTCGATCCCGAACCTCATCGGCGTCTACCTGCTCATGGGGGTCGTGCGGCGCGAGCTGCGCGAGCACGAGGAGGGCCTGCGCACCGGCGAGGTCGCGCGGGTCGACGCCTGAGCGGCTACCAGCGCAGGGCGGCCGGCTGCACCAGCCCCTGCCGCTCGTAGCGGCGGGCCTCGGCCGCGAGCGCCGCCCAGTCCGCGCGCACCCGGCGGAGCTCCGCGGCGTGGTGCGCTGCGAAGGGGCCGAGCCGCGGCTGCAGGGCCCGCAGGGCCGCGGTGCGCAGCGGGGCCCGACAGGTGCCGTCGGCGGCCGCCGCCCGGGCCTCCAGCGCGGCCGCCCGGTCCCACGCCCCCCCGGCCCCGCGGCTCGCCGCCACCGCGTCCTGGCCGGGGTACGCGGCCAGGACCCGCAGGCGCAGGTCCTCGTACGAGGTCGCGGGGACGCCCGCCCGCTGCAGGCAGGTGCGGTAGCCGCCGGCCGCCGCGGCGGTGACGCCCGCGCGCTCGGCGGCCGCCACCTCCGCGGCGAGCAGCGCGCCGAGGCGGACGGCGCCGGCGGGCACGTGGCTGTCGAGGTACGTCGACGGGTCCGGCTCGCAGCCGCGCAGCCGCGCGTACCAGGGGCCCTGCTCGGCGGCGGCCAGGCGCTGCGCCGCCCGCGCGGACGGGGCCGGGTCCTGCCGCGCCACCGCGCGCACCTGCGCACCAGCCCCGAGGTCGGCCCCGAGCGGTGCCGTCCAGGCGCCCGGCAGCGCGGTGCCGCCGGGGACGTCGACGAGCGGTAGGCGCGGGTAGTCCAGGCCCGCCGCCCGCATGCAGTCCTCGACCTGGCGCTGGTACCGCACGTGCTCCACGACCCGTCCCGCGCGCTGCTCCGCCGCGGACCCGGCGACCTGCCGGGCGACGCGCTCGGCCTCGCGGGCGGCGGCTCCGGCAGCGGCAGCGGCGGGGCGCGCCGCGGGCGCCCCCACCGCGGCCGTCGCCGCGGGCACGGCCGTCGTCGCGGGCACGGCCGTCGTCGCGGGCACGGCCGTGGCGCTCGTCCCGGCGCGCCCGGCCCCCGCCAGCCCCCCGGCCGCGACGGCGGGCACCGCCGCGAGGGCGGCCAGCAGCAGCGCCGCAGCGCCCGCCCGCGCCGACCGCCCCGCGCGCGCGGGACCGCCCCTGCCGCTCGCACCCCGTCGCGCTGCGCGCACCCGTCCGTCCCCCGTCCCCACCGGCACCCGCGCGGCTGCGTGGGCGATGTCCTGCGCCTCGGAGTCTCGCTGGGGACGGGCCGGTGCGGATCCGGACGAAGCAGGACGACCCGCTCGGGGGTACGGGGGGACGGAGCGTGAGCGGCGGTCCTCAGCCGGGCGGCGGACCGCTCCCCTCGCGCTGCTGGAGCAGGGCGTCGAGCTTGGCCTCGACGGCCGCGAGCTGGGCCTTGATCTGCTCCTGCTCCTCGTGGGTGAAGACGTTGGGGTCCGGGATGAGGTGCGCGGTGAGCTGCGCCGTCAAGCAGGCGGTCAGCAGGATCATGGACACCATGAGGAACGCGGCGACGCCGCGGCCGGCCGTCGTCGAGGGGTAGAAGTCGCCGTAGCCGGTGGTGGTGCCGGTGACGATCCCCCACCACGGGCCCTCGACCGGGCCCTTGCCCTCGAGCAGGGCGTAGAGCCAGCCGCAGACCAGCACGTCGGCGACCATCGCGCCGACGAGGTAGCGGGGACGCCCGACGATGCGGGCGAGCAGCTCGCGCACCGCGACGGGCCCTACGCGATGGACGCCGCGATGATCGCGGCGACCGAGAGCTGCGACGCGGCGGTGACGAGCGAGGCCGGGTGGAAGTGGCGCTCGGTGACGAGCTCGCCGAGCTTGCCCGGGGTGAGCACGTCGAGGACGAGGAACGCGACCGCCTGCAGCACGATGCCGAGCGCGCCGAACGCGACGGTGTAGCCGAGCGCCTCGCCGAAGCCGGAGTCGGCGTTCGTCCAGATCGCGGTGAAGAGCACCGCGCCCAGCGACAGGAACCCGCCCGAGGCGACGATCCCCGCGTTGACCGAGCGGTCCTCGTAGATGTGCCGGCCGAGGTGGCCGGGGGTCAGCAGGTCGAGGACGACGAAGCCGACCGCGAGCAGGGCGATGCCCACGAGGGTGTAGGCGGCGCCGTAGCCGAGGCTCTCGAGCACGGGTGGTGACCTCCGGGGTCTCAGGCGTCGAGCCACGCGCGCTGCGTGGCCTCGTCGGGGCGGGGCGCGGCGATGACGTGCGGCAGCACCCGGGCGTAGTAGTCGGTCACGGGCTCGTCGGACTCGCGGACGAGGCAGCCGGCGGCCTCGCCGTCGACCACCCACGAGCCGATGACGACGTGGTTCCCGTCGAAGCGGGGCAGCTCGGCGTACTCCTGCCAGCAGTGGCCCTCGGGCCCGTAGCGGGTGGAGGCGCGGCGGGTGTCGCCGGCGAGGGTGTGCACCTCGATGCCGTCGCCCTCGCGCCCGTGCAGCGGCTTCTTGACCCACTCCACGAGGTCGCGCGGCCCGTCGAGGTAGGCCGGCAGGAGGTTCTCGTGGCCCGGGTAGAGCTCCCACAGCACCGCGAGCAGCGCCTTGTTGGACAGCACCGCCTTCCACGCCGGCTCGATCCACGTCGCGGCCGCCGGGTTGTCCAGGACGTGCTGGCCGAACGGCTCGCGGAGCATGTCCTCCCAGGGGTAGAGCTTGAAGCAGGTGTGGATGGGCTCGTTGTCGAGCCCGGCGAAGACCCGGGCCGCGGCGTCCCAGCCGATCTGCTCCACCTGGAGGCCGTACGTGGTGAGGCCGGCCTCGATCGCGGTGTCGCGCAGGTACGCGACCGTCATCCACTCCTCGCCCTCCTCGTCCGCGGCGGAGTGGGCGAAGTGCACGACGTGCCGGCCCGTGCGCTGCCAGGCGCGCACCAGCCGCTCGTGCACCGAGTTCCACTGGTCCGTGGAGGGCATGACCTCCTCGAGCCAGTGCCACTGCACGACCGCGGTCTCCACGAGCCCGGTCGGGGTGTCCGCGTTGTACTCCAGCAGCTTGGCCGGGCCCAGCCCGTCGTAGCGCAGGTCGAAGCGGCCGTAGAGGCTCGGCGACCCGCTGAGCAGGGTGCTGCGCAGGTAGTCGCGGGCGGCGCGCGGCAGCCCGAACGCGTCGAGGCGCGCCGGCTCGGCCAGGACGTGCCGCGCCGCCTCGACGCACATGCGGTGCAGCTCCTCGGTGACGGACTCGAGGTGCTCGACCTCGTCCTCGGAGAGCTCGTAGTACGCCGACTCGTCCCAGTACGGGACCTCGCGCCCGTCGGGGGTGCGGGTCGTGGGCCAGACGAGCCCCTGGGACTCGACGGTGCGCCGCCAGCCGTCGCGCGGGCGGGAGAGGTGCCGGTACACGCGCCGGTCAGCCGCCGATGCGCCCGGACTGGGACGACCCGCCGAAGCCGCCGCGGCTGATCGTCTGGCCGCCGCGGTCGACCCCGCCGAGGGCGTACCTGCCCGACGGGCGGTCGTACGTCCCCCCGGTGACCCGGGACCCGATGGCGGGCGCGCGCCCGCCGATCGGCAGGAAGTACCAGAGGAAGGCGCCGCCGCCGACCCCCCGGAAGCTGTCGTCGTCGCACTGGTCGTCGTCGACCCGCTCACCGGTCTCGGCGTCGGTGCACACGGCGGCCGCCTCGACCTCCTCGTCCTGCCCGCAGGCGGTCAGCCCCATCGCGAGCATCGCGGTCACGGTCAGCCCGACCGCCGTCGAGCGCCTCGTCCTCATCGCGCGCTGGTGCTCCGTCCCCGTCGGTGCCGCGGCGCGGGGGCGCTGCGGCGTGCGCGCCCATCATGGCGCAGGCCGTCGGCGGGCGAGCGCCACTCCCGCCAGGCAGAGCGCCCCGCCGGCCAGGGCGAGGGCCGCCGGCACCTCCCCGAGCAGCGCCCAGCCCATGAGCACGGCCAGCGGCGGCACGAGGTACGTCGTCGCGCCCATGCGGCCCGCGGTCGTGCGCGACAGGGCGAACGCCCACGTGGTGAAGGCCACCGCGGTCGGGAACACGCCGAGGTAGGCGAGCCACAGCACGGTGCCGGTGCTCGCCGCGGCGAGGTCGTCGGCCAGCGCCGGGGCGGCGGGCAGGCACGCGGCCCCGCCGACCGCGCAGGCGAGGAACGTGACGCGCAGACCGGTGAGCCGGCCGAGCAGCGGCTTCTGCGCCACGACGCCCACCGCGTACGCCACGGCCGCGACGAGGCACAGGACCACGCCCCACGCCTCCGCGCCGCCCGAGGAGCTCGCCGCGCCGATGACCAGCACGCCCGCGAACGCCACGCCCAGCCCGGTGACGAGGGGGCGGGGGAAGCCCTCGCCGAGCACCACCCCGGCCAGCGCGGCGATGAGCAGCGGGCCGACGTTGACCAGCATCGCCGCGGTGCCGGCGTCGAGCCGCTGCTCGGCGGCGTTCAGCGCCACGTTGTACGCCCCGAACCAGGCCAGCCCGCACAGCAGGAGCAGGGGCAGGTCGCGCCGGGACGGGCGCGGGCCGGCCGCCCGCGGGCGCGCCAGCAGGACCAGGCCGAGGACGAGGGCCGCCACCGCGAGGCGCCCGAGGGTCAGGGCTGCCGGCCCGACCTCGGTGCCCACGTGCCGGATGCCGACGAAGGCCGAGGCCCAGAGCACGACCGTGGTGCCCGCCGCCAGCAGCGCGGGGAGGTCGGGGGCGCCGGTGGCCGGCGGTGCAGGGGCGGTCCCGCTCGTCGTCACGGCCCGACGCTAGGCCCGCGGACCGACAGGTCTCGACGCGCTGTCCGGTACCCGCGAGCGGCGCGCCGCGGCAGGATGCGGGGTGTGCAGCCCTGGACCGAGGTCACCGACGGGGCGGAGCTGGCGCGCCTGCTCGGCGAGCCGCTGCCCGCCGCGCGCGACAAGCCGCGGGCGACCCTGCACCCGTACGCGGCCGAGTGGGTGCGGCGCAGCCCGTTCCTCCTGCTCGCCACGGCGGACGCCGCCGGGCGCTGCGACGTCTCGCCGCGGGGCGACCCGCCGGGGTCGGTCCTCGTGCTCGACGAGCGCACGCTGGCCCTGCCCGAGCGCCCCGGCAACCGTCGCGCGGACAGCCTGCGCAACGTGCTGGAGAACCCGCGGGCGGCGCTGCTCGTGCTCGTGCCCGGCCGCGGGGACACCCTGCGGGTGGCGGGGCGCGCCCGCGTGGTGCGCGAGGCGCCGTTCCTCGACGCGATGGTGGTGCGGGGGCACCGGCCGCCGCTCGCGCTCGTGCTCGAGGTGGAGGAGGTCTTCTTCCACTGCTCGAAGGCCTTCCTGCGCTCGTCCCTGTGGGACCCCGCCACCTGGGACCCGGGGGCGCTGCCGTCCCGCGCGCGCATCGCGCAGGCGCTCGAGCGGCCCGGGGAGAGCCTCGAGGAGCTCGAGCGCTACTACGGCCCGTCGTACGGCGACCGGATCTACGGCTGAGCGCGCCGCCGCAGCCGCATGTGGGTGACGGTCGAGGACGGCGCGTGCTCCACGACCTCGTACCCGCTCGCGGCGGCGCCGAGGTCGTCGGCGAAGAGCCGCTCGCCGGCGCCGAGCAGCACCGGTACGACGGCCAGGTGCAGCTCGTCGAGCAGGCCGGCGGCGAGATACTGCCGGACGGTCGCGGCGCCGCCGCCGACGCGCACGTGCCGGTCGCCCGCGGCCTCGCGCGCGAGGTCGAGCGCCGCGCGCGGCCCGCCGGTGACGAAGCGGAAGCGAGTGCCGTCGCCGAGGACGAGGTCCTCGCGGGCGTGGTGGGTGAGCACGAGCACCGGGTGCCCGAACGGGCCCTCCTCGCCCCACCAGCCGCGCCAGGAGGCGTCGCGCCAGGGGCCGCGGACGGGGCCGAACATGTTCCGCCCCATGATCGTGGCGCCGACCTCGTCGCCGCCACCGCGCGCGGCGAAGCGCTCGTCCACCGGGTCGGCCGCGCCGGGCTCGGGGAGCCCGTGCCGGTCGCGCCACGCGCCGGTCGCCGTCACCCAGGCGTGCAGCCGCTCGCCGCCGACACCCAGCGGGGCGTCCGGGCCCTGGTCGGGGCCGGCGAGGTAGCCGTCGAGGGAGAGGGACAGGGCGTACGCGCGCAGCTCGGGCACGGGTGCTCCTCGGGGTCGGGTGCCGCCGCCGGGCAGCGGCGGCGCCGGGCTCGGTCACGGGGTGGACCGCCGCGCCGCCCCGCTCTCACCGGTGCGGGACGGCCCCGTCCGGCGCGCGAGGACCCGGTCGGCCGGCGCGCTCGACCCTGGGGCCGACCGGCGACGACCTCACACCAGCTGGACGGACCGCTTCGCCAGGCCGATCCAGAAGCCGTCGACGGTCGTCGTCGCCGGTGCGTCCGGGCGGGAGGCGGCGCCCAGCGCGACGAAGAGCGGGCTGAGGTGCTCGACCGTCGGGTGGGCGTACGGCATCCCCGGCGCCCGGGTGGCGTAGGCGGCGAGCTCGTCGACGTCGCCGCGCGCGAGCGCCTCTGCGGCCCACGCGTCGAACTCCGCCGACCAGGTCGGCACGGCGCCGCGGGTCCACTGCTCGCGCCCGAGGAAGGGCAGGCCGTGCG
Source organism: Vallicoccus soli (assembly GCF_003594885.1). Classification (NCBI taxonomy): domain Bacteria; kingdom Bacillati; phylum Actinomycetota; class Actinomycetes; order Motilibacterales; family Vallicoccaceae; genus Vallicoccus; species Vallicoccus soli. Next base: position 45,743 of record NZ_QZEZ01000007.1, on the reverse strand, counting down.
TCATGAAACCCGAGCCGACGAGGAGCACGCCCTCCTCGCGCAGCGGCCGCAGCCGGGCGCCGAGCGCGAGCAGCCGCGCGGGGTCGTGCGTCGGCATGCTCAGCTGCAGGACCGGCACGTCGCCGAGCGGGTACATCACCATGAGCGGCACCCACGCGCCGTGGTCCAGCCCGCGCGAGCCGTGCTGGTGCACCGGCTCGGCGTCGGGCATCGCCGCCGCGACCCGCGCGGCCAGGGCGGAGGCGTCCGGGGTGGCGTACTCCAGCTCGTAGTAGCGGCGGGCGAAGCCGCCGAAGTCGTAGACGAGCGGGGTGCCCGCGGCGGGCGCGGAGAGCGCGAGCGGGGCCGACTCCCAGTGGGCGCTCACCACGAGGACGGCGCGCGGCCTGGGCATCGAGCGGGCCCAGGCGGCGAGCGAGCGCATCCAGCCGGCCTCGTCGAGCAGCGGGGGCGCGCCGTGGCTGAGGTAGACCGGCGGGAGCGGGCCGTCGTCCGGCGTCCAGGCGGGCTGGGCCGCGCTCGCGGCCCGCAGCGCGGGGAGGAGCGCGTCGTACGCCGCGGCGGGTGCGGCGGGGGCAGGGGCGGTCACGGCGGCTCCCGGTGCGGCGCGGGCAGATCGTTGAGGGTTCAAGCAACGCCGACGGTACGCCGCAGACGCTGACGCGTCAACGTCCGCCCGGGCTCACGCCAGCAGGAGCCCGAGGCCCTCGGCGGCCGGCCGCGGAGCACGGGCGGGCACCGCGCTCGCGCGCCCGTCGAGCAGCAGCGGCAGGTCGAGGACGTAGCCGCGCGCGGGGTCCCAGGACGGGCGGGGCACCCGCGCGGCGACGGCGGTGCGGAGCGGGCGCAGCAGCGCGCGCGGGGCGGGGGCCACGGCCGGCCCGAGGGCCGCCGCGGCGGCGGCGAGGAGCGCCACGGACGCGAGGGCCGCCGGGAGCCCTGCCCGCTCGGCCGCGAAGCCCAGCAGCGGCGGCCCGCCGAGCATCCCGGCGTACCCCACGGTGGTGGACAGCGCGACGCCGCGGGCGCCCCCGCGCGCCCCCGCGCGGGCCACGGCCAGCGGGAACGCGTTGGCCAGGCCGAGGCCGACCACGACGAAGCCCGCCAGGGCGAGCGGGGCGCTCGGCGCGAGGGCGGCCAGCAGGGCGCCGCCCGCCGCCAGGACCGCGCCGCCCGTGACCACCGGCGCGGCGCCGAGGCGCTGCACCAGGCCGCCGCCGGCCAGGCGCGCGACGGCCATGGCCAGCGAGAAGCCGGCGTAGCCGCCCGCAGCCACGGCCGGCCCGGCGTGCAGCGTCTCGCGCAGGTGCAGCGCGGCCCAGTCCGTCACCGCGCCCTCGCCGTACGCCGCGCACCCCGCGAGGGCGCCGAGCGCGACGAGGGGCGCGGCGGCGCGGCTCCCGCGCACGCCCACCGACCCCCCAGCGCGCGGCAGGGCGCCCGGCCGGGCGTCGAGGCGGAGCAGCACGGGTGCGGCCGCGGCGACCACGGCGAGGCCGACGCCGGCGACGAGCAGCAGGTGGGGCGCGACCCCCAGCACCTGGCCGGCGGCGCCGCCGAGCACGGCCCCGGCGAGGCCGCCGAGGCTGAACGCCGCGTGCAACGAGGGCAGCAGGGGACGGGCGCGCCGCGCCTCGACCTGGACGCCCAGGCTGTTCATGGCGACGTTGAGCACTCCGCTGGCGGCGCCGAACACCACGAGGGCGGCGCACAGCTGCGGCACGGACCCGGCGAGGCCCGGCAGCACGGCCACGGCGCAGAGCACCAGCGCCGCGGCGGCGCTCACGAGCCCGGCGCCCAGGCGCGCGCACAGCGCACCCGTGAGCTGCATGGCCGCGAGCGCGCCGAGGCCGATGCAGAGCAGGGCAGCGCCCAGGGCGGTCGGGGAGGCCGAGGTCTGCGCGGCCACGTCGGGCACCCGCGCGGCCCAGCTGCCGAAGACCGCGCCGTCGAGCGCGAACACGGCGGTCGTGGCGGCGCGCAGCGCGCGCGGGGAAGCGGGAGCACCGGCGGCCGCCGGTGCGAGCGGGCGCGGGACGCGCAGGCCGGCGGGCCGGCGCGCGCGCAGGGTCGGGCGAGGGGTCACGGGGGTCCTCCGGGCGCCGCCGGTCCCGGCGAGGGTCACGGGAGGCGGTGCGGGTACGCGGGCGTGGTGCGGTCACACGGCTCCGTGCGGTCCCTCCATGCTGCCCGGCGCGACCCGCCCGACGCGAACCACGGCGGTGTGGGGACGGACACGGCGGACGGGCGGGGGGCGGCGCTGGCAGGCTGGCGCGCGTGACGGCGACGAGCGGCAGCAGCGGGGACGGCGGCACCGCCAGGGACGAGGCGTCGGCCATGAACCGCGCCCTGTGGGACGAGCGGGCGCCGGCGCACGCCGCGTCCCCGGACTACGGCCTCGCGCGGTTCGTCGACGACCCGGAGCACCTCTCCGACGTGGTCCGCTTCGACCTGCCGCGGCTCGGCGACGTGAGCGGACTGCGCGGGGTCCACCTGCAGTGCCACCTCGGGACGGACACCCTCTCGCTGGCCCGGCGCGGCGCGACGATGACCGGTCTGGACTTCTCGGCCGCGTCCGTGGAGCAGGCCCGTCGCCTCGCCGCGGCCGCCGGCCCGGCCGTGGAGTACGTGCACGCGGACGTGCACGACGCGGTCGAGGTGCTCGGCGCCGGGGCGTTCGACCTCGTCTACACGGGGATCGGCGCCCTGTGCTGGCTGCCGTCCGTCGAGCGCTGGGCCGGGGTCGTGGCCGGGCTGCTGCGTCCGGGCGGCCGGTTGTTCCTGCGGGAGGCCCACCCGGTGCTCTGGGCGCTCGACGACGCGCGCGACGACGGGGTGCTGGCGCTGCGCTACCCCTACGTGGAGCGCGTCGAGCCCGACGTGTGGGACGAGGACGGCACGTACGTCGCGACGGACGTGCGCTTCACCCACACCCGCAGTTCCACGTGGAACCACGGGCTCGGCGAGGTCGTCACCGCCCTGCTCGCCCGGGGGTTGCGGCTGACGATGCTCCAGGAGCACGACAGCGTCCCGTGGGACGCGCTGCCCGGGCTCATGGAGGACGTCGGGGGCGGCGAGAAGCGGTTGCGCGAGGCGCCGTGGCGGCTGCCCCACACGTACACGCTCCAGGCGGTCAAGGAGGCGGACCCCGCCGGGGTGCGGGCGGGGTGACCTCGACCGCGGACCGGGCGATGAGTCCGGGACGTCCCGGGGGTCCACCCCTCGAGCGGCCGCGCCGCGGCCCGTCCCCCAGGAGACGCCGATGCAGCCCCCCAGCACCGCCCCGAGCCCGCCGCAGCGGGAGGGCTGAGCCGTGGACGTCCCGGCCATCGAGACCGAGGGCCTCGTCAAGCGGTTCGGCGGCACGACCGCCGTCGACGGCGTCGACCTGCGCGTGCCCACCGGCGGGGTGCACGGCTTCCTCGGCCCCAACGGGGCCGGCAAGACGACGACCATCCGAGTGCTGGCCACCCTGCTGCGCCCCGATGCCGGCACCGCGCGGGTGTTCGGCCACGACGTCGTGCGCGAGGCCGACGCCGTGCGCGGCAGGGTCAGCCTCACCGGGCAGTTCGCCTCGGTCGACGAGGACCTCACCGGCCGCGAGAACCTCCTGCTGCTCGCCCGGCTGCTGGGGCACTCCCGCACCGGCGCCAAGGCCCGCGCCGACGAGCTGCTGGCCGCCTTCGGCCTCACCGACGCCGCGGGCCGGCAGGTCAAGAAGTACAGCGGCGGCATGCGCCGGCGGCTCGACATCGCCGCGAGCATCGTCGTGCGCCCGGACCTGGTGTTCCTCGACGAGCCCACGACCGGGCTCGACCCCCGCAGCCGCGGGCAGGTCTGGGACATCGTCCGCGCGCTCGTCGCCACCGGCACGACGGTGCTGCTCACCACGCAGTACCTCGACGAGGCCGACCAGCTCGCGGACCGGATCAGCGTCATCGACACCGGCCGGGTCATCGCCGAGGGCACCCCCGGGCAGCTCAAGGCCTCGGTGGGCGCCGGGGCGCTGCACGTGCGCGTCCTGCACCCCGACGAGCGGGAGCGGGCCCGCGAGCTGCTGGTCCGCGAGCTCGGGGTCGACGTCGAGCGGGCGGCGGACCCGGCGGCCCTCACCGCGCGCGTCGGCGACGACGCCGCCCCGGTGGCGCGGGCGCTCGCGGCGCTCGACGCCGCCGGGCTCGCGGTCGCGCAGTTCGCCCTCGGCCAGCCCAGCCTCGACGAGGTCTTCCTGGCCCTCACCGGCCGTACCGCCCACGACGGGTCCGTACCGCGCCAGGCGGACGGCGAGCGCACCGAGGAGGTGCCGGCATGACCACGACGAGCACGACGAGCACGACCAGCACCAGCAGCGCGGCGGGCGGGCAGCCCCACGACCCCGCGGCGCTGCACGCCGCCCTCGTCGGCGGAGTGCGCCCGCCGCGGCCGTCGGCCGCCCGCGCGTCCGCGACCTTCGGCTGGCGGGCGCTGCTGCGGATCAAGCACGTGCCCGAGCAGCTGTTCGACGTGACGGCCTTCCCGGTCATCACGACGCTGATGTTCACGTACCTGTTCGGCGGCGCCCTCGCCGGCTCGGTGTCGGCGTACGTGCAGTACTTCCTGCCGGGCGTGCTCGTGCAGACCGTCGTCATGATCACGATGTACACCGGCGTCGCGCTCAACACCGACCGGGAGAAGGGCGTCTTCGACCGCTTCCGCTCGCTGCCGGTCTGGCACCCCTCGGCGATGGTCGGCGCGCTGCTCGGCGACGCGGTGCGCTTCACCCTGGCCTCGACGATCGTCGTCGTCCTCGGCGTGGTGCTGGGCTTCCGCCCGGACGCGGGCGTGGCGGGCGTCCTCGCGGGGGTGGCGCTGCTGCTCGTCTTCGCCTTCAGCCTCGGCTGGGCGTGGACCTACCTCGGGCTCGTGCTGCGCACCCCGAACTCCGTCATGGGCACGAGCATGATGGTGCTGTTCCCGCTGACCTTCGGCAGCAACATCTTCGTGGACCCCGCGACGATGCCCGGCTGGCTCGAGGCGGTCGTCGGCGTCAACCCCATCAGCCACCTGGCCACCGGCGTGCGCGGGCTCATGCACGGCACGGCGGACGGCGGCGACGTGCTGCTCGTCCTGGGCTGGTCGGCGCTCTTCGTCGCCGTGTTCGGCCCGCTCACCATGCGCCGGTACGGCAGCCGCGGCTGACGCACCGTCGCCGCACCGTCGCCGGGACGCACGACGGCGCCGGCCCCCGCGTCGGGGGCCGGCGCCGTCGACCACGTCGCCCGGGCTCTCAGCTGCCCGGCTGCTTCACGCCGAACATGAGGACGCGCCGGCGCACGTCGTAGTGCACGGTCCCCTGCGCGGTGAGCAGGTCCTGCAGGTTGTCCGCGTCGTCCGGGTCGAGCGTGAGGACCTCCTCCCACGCGCCCTGGTCGAGCACGAGCTGCAGGGTGTACGTCCCGGGCTGGCCGGGCTCCCCCGCGACCCAGCTGAACTGGTAGTGCGAGAGCTGGCGGACGGCGATGCTGTCGTCGGTGACGGGCTGCGGGACCTGGGGCACGACGGCTCCTCGGTTCGACGGGTGCTGGACGGCACCGCCGTACCCCGTCGCACCGGGCGGTCACCCGGCTCCGGCGACCGGTGCGTGAGCATCGGGTGGCCCGCGACCGTCCCGCCGGCGGCGCCTGCCCTACATCTGGGCCATGTCGACGAACCGGGAGTAGTGCCCCTGGAAGGCGACGGTGATCGTGGCGGTGGGGCCGTTGCGGTGCTTGGCCACGATGAAGTCCGCCTCGCCCGCGCGCGGGGACTCGCGCTCGTAGAGCTCCTCGCGGTGCAGCAGGATGACCATGTCGGCGTCCTGCTCGATGGAGCCGGACTCGCGCAGGTCGGACATCTGCGGCTTCTTGTCGGTCCGCTGCTCGGACCCGCGGTTGAGCTGGGAGATCGCGATGACGGGGACCTCGAGCTCCTTGGCGAGCAGCTTGATGGCGCGGGAGAACTCCGACACCTCCTGCTGGCGGGACTCGACCCGCTTGCCCGAGCTCATGAGCTGCAGGTAGTCGATGACGACGAGCTTGAGGTCGTTGCGCTGCTTGAGCCGGCGGCACTTGGCCCGGATCTCCATCATCGACATGTTCGGCGAGTCGTCGATGAACAGCGGCGCCGCGGAGACCTCGCCCATGCGCCGGGCCAGGCGGTTCCAGTCGTCCTCGCTCATCGTGCCGCTGCGCATGTGGTGCAGCGGCACCCGCGCCTCGGCCGAGAGCAGGCGCATGGTGATCTCGTTGCGGCCCATCTCCAGGGAGAAGATCACCGTCGCCATCTGGTTCTTGATCGCGGCCGAGCGGGCGATGTCGAGGCCCAGCGTCGACTTGCCTACCGCGGGGCGGGCCGCGACGACGATCATCTGCCCGCCGTGCAGGCCGTTGGTGAGCTGGTCGAAGTCGGCGAAGCCGGTGGGGACGCCGACCATCTCGCCGCCGCGCGAGCCGATCGCCTCGATCTCGTCGAGGGCGCCCTCCATGATGTCCGACAGCGGCGCGTAGTCCTCCGACGTGCGCCGCTCCGTCACAGCGTAGATCTCGGCCTGCGCCCGGTCGACGATCTCGTCGGCCTCGCCGCCGTCGGCGGCCTGCCCCATCTGCACGATGCGCGTGCCGGCCTCGATGAGCCGGCGCAGCACGGCACGCTCACGCACGATCTGCGCGTAGTAGCCGGCGTTGGCCGCGGTGGGGACGGTGGAGATGAGGGTGTGGACGTAGGGCGCGCCGCCGACGCGCGCGACCTCGCCCCGCTTGGTGAGCTCGGCGACGACGGTGACCGCGTCGGCCGGCTCGCCGCGGCCGTAGAGGTCGAGGACCGCCTCGTACACCAGCTCGTGGGCCGGCTTGTAGAAGTCGCCGCCGCGCAGCACCTCGACGACGTCGGCGATGGCGTCCTTCGACAGCAGCATCGCCCCGAGCACCGACTGCTCGGCGGCGAGGTCCTGCGGCGGGACCCGCTCGTACGCCGCGTCCCGCCCCCCGTCGCGCCCGCCGCGCGGCTCCGGCAGGTCACCGCCGTGCCCGCCCTGCAGCTGCGCGACGCTCACGCGCTCCCCCCTCGTCGTCGGCGCCCGGTCGCCCGGGCGGCTCGTCCGCTGCTCGCGCAGCAGTCCTACGTCCCGGGTCCGACAGGTCCGCGGACGTGGTCCGCGGGCGCTGCCGGCCGCGGCGCTCGCGGGAGGCTAGGCGGCGCCGGGCCACGGGGTCCAACGCCTCCCCGCCACCCCTGTGCACAGGCTGTGGAGAAGGCTGGGGACGCCCTGGGGGCGCCGGGGGACGCGGTTGGGGACGGCGCTGGGGACGGCGCGCCCGGGCGGGGGGCCGCCGCGCCGCACGGGCTGCCCCCACGGCGTCCACGGCCTGTGGACGGGCCAGGGGACGGCCGGACGGCCGGTCCCGGCGGGCGGGTAAGGACCAGGTGCGGCGTACGATCGTTACCGTGCCGACCACCCCGGCGAGCCCCCGGCCCGGCGCGGGCCCCGCGCGCCGCTCCGCCGCCCGCCGGCTCGTACCCCGGCCGAGCCCGCTGGACGCGGAGATCCTGCGCCTCGCGGTGCCGGCCTTCGGGGCCCTCGTGGCCGAGCCGCTCTTCGTGCTCGCCGACACGGCCGTGGTGGGCCATCTCGGCACGCCGCAGCTGGCCGGCGTGGCGGTGGCCGGCGCGGCCCTCACCACGCTCGTGGCCCTGTGCGTCTTCCTCGCCTACGCCACGACGGCCGCGGTGGCGCGCCGGGTGGGAGCGGGCGACCTCGCCGGCGCCCTGCGCCAGGGCGTCGACGGGCTGTGGCTGGCGGCCGGCCTCGGCGCCGGCCTCGCCGTGCTCGCCGCCGCGACCGCCGGGCCCGTCGTGCGCGCGCTCGGCGCCGAGAGCGCAGCCGCCGGGCACGCCCGCACGTACCTGCTCGCCAGCGCCCCCGGCATCCCGGCCATGCTGCTCGTGCTCGCGGCCACCGGCGTGCTGCGCGGCCTGCAGGACACCCGGACGCCCCTCGTCGTCGCGGCCTCCGGGGCGGCCGTCAACGCGCCGCTCAACCTGCTCCTCGTGCACGGCGCCGGCCTCGGCGTCGCGGGGTCGGCCCTCGGGACCGTGCTCGTCCAGGCCGCCATGGCCGCGACCTTCCTGCGCATCGTCGTGCGCGGGGCCCGCCGCGCCGGCACCCCGCTCGGCCCGTCCTGGGCCGGCGCGCGGGCCGCGGCGTCGGCCGGCGCGCCGCTGCTCGTGCGGACCCTCACCCTGCGCGCGGCGATCCTGCTCACCACCTGGGTCGCCGCGCGCCAGGGCGACACGGCGGTCGCCGCCCACCAGGTGGCCTTCGCGCTGTGGGGCCTGCTCGCCCTGGCGCTCGACGCCGTCGCCATCGCCGGGCAGGCCCTCGTCGGGCGGCACCTCGGCGCCGGCGACGTCGCCACAGCGCGGGCCGCCACCCGGCGCATGGTGGGCTGGGGCGCGGTGAGCGGCGCCGTCCTCGGCGCGCTCGTCGTCGCGCTGCGCCCCGCGTACGACGGCTGGTTCAGCCCCGACCCGGCCGTGCAGGCCCTCCTCGCGGGGGTCCTGCTCGTGGCCGCGGTGCAGCAGCCCGTCGCCGGGGTGGTGTTCGCCCTCGACGGGGTGCTCATCGGCGCCGGCGACGGGCGCTACCTCGCCGCGGCGGGCGTGGTGACCCTCGTCGTGTACGCGCCCCTGGCCCTGCTCGTCGCGGCGACGTCGGCGGGGCTGAGCGCCCTGTGGTGGGCCTTCGGCGGCTTCATGCTCGCCCGCCTCGTGACGCTCGTCCTGCGCTGGCGCTCCGACGCCTGGCTGGTGACCGGGGCCACGCGCGCCTGAGGGTGCCCCTCGTGGAGGGAGCGGGGACGTGGTGCGCGCCACGCCCGCTGCACACCGGGAAACGTTGCACAGACTGCAGCGATTCTGGTGCACTGGGGGCGTGACCGAGGGGACGGCGGCGACGGCCGGGACGGGGGCGGCAGCGCCCACGGGCGCGCCGGCCCCCGGCCTGCGCGAGCGCAAGAAGCGGGGCACGCGGGCGGCGCTGGCCGCCGCCGTGCTCGAGCTCGCTGCCGAGCGGGGCCTCGACGCGGTGACGGTGGAGGAGGTGGCGGCGCGCGCCGACGTGTCGTACCGGACCTTCTTCAACCACTTCGGGTCGAAGGAGGAGGCGCTCGTCTTCCCCGTGGGCCGCGTGCCCGGCGAGGTGCGCGCGGCGCTGCTCGCCGAGGACCCGGCGCTGCCGGCGTGGGAGGCCTGCCGGCGCGTGCTCCGGGTGCGGCTCGCCGCGCTGGAGGCCGAGCGGGACGACTGGCTCGTGCGCCTCGACGTCATCGCCGCCACCCCCTCGCTGCTGCCGCGGCTCGTGGCGGCCGGCACCGCCGAGGAGCAGGAGCTCGCCGCGGCCCTCGCCGAGCGCGCGGGGGCACCGCCGGAGGACGCGCGCCCCCGCCTGCTCGCCGCGGTCGCGTCCGCGACCGCCCGGCACGCGCTCGTGGAGTGGCAGCGCGGCGGGGGCGCCGCGCCGCTCGCCGGCCTCGTGGACGAGGCCTTCGCCGCGGTCGCCACCGCCACCGGCCCCTGAGCCCGGCAGCCCCCGCACCCCCCGCACCAGCCCGTCCCGCGCGCCGGCCGACGCCGCCCGGCAGCGCGCCCCGTACCCGCACCACCCCCGGAGGACCACCGTGACCGCCACCGCCGACCCGCCCGGGCAGGGCACCGCCCTGCCCGCCAGCCGCATGGACCGCCGACAGGTGCTCCAGGCGCTCTCCGGCCTCATGACCGGCATGTTCGTCGCGATCCTCGCCGCGACGATCGTCTCCAACGCGCTGCCGGTGATCATCGCCGACCTCGGCGCGAGCCAGTCCGTCTACACCTGGGTCGTCACCGCCGAGCTGCTCGCGATGACCGCGAGCGTGCCGCTGTGGGGCAAGCTCGCCGACCTCTACAGCCAGAAGCTGCTGGTGCAGCTCTCGCTCGTCGTCTTCGTCGCGGGGTCGCTGCTCGCCGGGCTCTCGCAGGGCATCGGCACCCTCATCACGGCCCGCGCGCTGCAGGGCATCGGCGCGGGCGGCCTGACCGCCCTGGTGCAGATCGTCATGGCGGCGATCATCCCGCCGCGCGAGCTGGGCCGGTACGCGGGCGTGTTCGGCGCGGTCTTCGCCGTCGCCACCGTCTCCGGCCCGCTCATCGGCGGCGTGCTCGTCGACACCTCGTGGCTCGGCTGGCGCTGGACGTTCCTCGTCGGCGTGCCGTTCGGCCTGCTCGCCATCGTCCTGCTGCAGCGCACGCTCGAGCTCGAGCAGGTGCGCCGCCGCCGCTCCATCGACTGGCTCGGCGCGGCGCTCATCACCGCCGGCGTCTGCCTGCTGCTCGTCTGGGTGACCCTCGCCGGCACGGACTTCGCCTGGGCGTCCTGGCAGACCGCGGCGATGGTCGGCGCCAGCGCCGCGCTGCTCGCCCTCGCCGTCCTCGTCGAGGCCCGCGTCGACGAGCCCGTCGTGCCGCTGACGATCTTCCGCCACCGCACCGTCACCCTCGCCACCGTCGCCAGCGCGCTCGTGGGCATCGCCATGTTCGGCGGGACGGTGTTCCTGTCGCAGTACTTCCAGGTCGCCCTCGGCTACTCGCCGACCCGGGCCGGCCTCATGAGCCTGCCCCTGGTCCTCGGGCTGCTCGTGTCCTCGACGGTCGCCGGCGCGCTCATCACCCGCACCGGGCGGTGGAAGCGGTTCCTCGTCGCCGGCGGCGTGCTCATGACGCTCGGTTTCGGGCTGCTGTCCACGCTCGACGCCGGGACCCCGGTCTGGGCCCTCGGCCTGCACATGGCGGTGCTGGGCACCGGCGTCGGCCTGCTCATGCAGAACCTCGTCCTCGCCGCGCAGAACGACGTCCCGGCCGCGGCGCTCGGCGCCGCGACCTCGGTCATCTCGTTCTTCCGCAGCCTCGGCGGGACCATCGGCGTGAGCGTGCTCGGCGCGGTGCTCGCCGCGCGGGTGTCCTCCGATCTCGGCGCGGCGGGCGGCGGGGGCGGCGGCGGGCACACCGCGGTCCCGGACGTCGCCGCCCTCCCGCCGGAGGTGCTCGGGCTCGTTCAGGGGGCGTACGCCGCCGGCACCGCCGAGCTCTTCCTCATCGCGACCCCGCTCGCGGCGCTCGCCCTCGGCGTCGTGCTGCTCATCCGCGAGGTGCCGCTGAAGACCACGTCCGGCGCCGAGCGCCTCGCCGAGGAGGGCGCGGCACCCGTGCACTGACGCGCCCGCCGCGCCACCCGCGCGACGCCGCGACGCGACGAGGCCCGCACCCCGGGAGGGGGTGCGGGCCTCGTGCGTGGTGCCCGGGCGGGGCCGCGCGTCAGGACGCGACGACCTCCACCGGCACGGTCGCGAGCACCTCGGGGTGCAGGCGGACCGAGACGCGGTGCGCGCCGAGCGACTTGATCGGCTGGTCGACCTCGATGCGGCGGCGGTCGACCTCCGGGCCGCCGGCGGCCGTGATGGCCTTGGCGACGTCGGCGACGGTGACCGAGCCGAAGAGCCGACCGCCCGAGCCGGCGCGCACCGGCAGGGTGACGGTCAGGCCCTCGAGGCGGCCCTTGACCTCGTTGGCGGCGCCGAGGTCCTTGATCTCGCGGGCGGCGCGGCCCCTGCGCAGGGCCTCGACGTCCTTCTCGGCGCCACGGGTCCAGCGCAGGGCGAGCCCGCGCGGGACCAGGTAGTTGCGGCCGTAGCCGTCCTTGACCTCGACGACGTCGCCGGGGCCGCCGAGGCCGGAGACCTCCTGGGTGAGGATGAGCTTCACGTGGGTCCCCTCCCTCAGCGCGCGGTGCTCGTGTAGGGCAGCAGCGCCATCTCGCGGCTGTTCTTCACGGCCGTCGCGACGTCGCGCTGGTGCTGGGTGCAGTTGCCGCTGACGCGACGGGCACGGATCTTGCCGCGGTCGGAGATGAACTTCCGCAGCAGCGCCGTGTCCTTGTAGTCGACGTAGGTGATCTTCTCCTTGCAGAACACGCAAACCTTCTTCTTCAGCTTGCGCGGCGGAGGCTTGGCCATTGTGGTGCTCCAGTTCGTCTGGGCCCGGGCGCTGGTCCGCGCAGGAGGCGGCCCGGAATGGTGGGTGGACGTCGGTGCGGGCGCGGGGCCCGCGGGTGGTGCGCTCGTGCGGGTGCAGCGGGAGGCGCGAGCGGCGCAGGTGCGCCGGGGCTAGAACGGCGGCTCGTCGCCCGCGGAGCCGCCCCAGCCGCCGCCGCCCTGGCCGCCGCCGCCCGAGGGCGGGGTCGACCACGGGTCGTCGGCGCCGGAGGGGCCGCCGGAGCCGCCCCAGCCGCCGCCCTGGCCGCCGCCGGAGCCGCCCCCGTACCCGCCGCCCTGGCCGCCGCCGCCGAAGCCGCCGCCCCCACCGCCGCGGGAGGTCTTCTGGACCTTCGCGGTGGCGTAGCGCAGCGACGGGCCGATCTCGTCGACCTCGAGCTCGACGACGGTGCGCCGCTCGCCCTCCTTCGTCTCGAAGGAGCGCTGGCGCAGCCGGCCCTGGGCGACGACCCGCATGCCCCGCTGCAGCGTCTCGGCGACGTTCTCGGCCGCCTGGCGCCAGATGGAGCAGCGCAGGAACAGCGCGTCGCCGTCCTTCCACTCGTTGCTCTGGCGGTCGAAGGTGCGCGGCGTCGACGCGATGGTGAAGTTCGCGACGGCCGCCCCGCTCGGGGTGAACCGGAGCTCGGGGTCGTCGGTCAGGTTGCCGACGACCGTGATGACGGTCTCCCCTGCCATGGGGCTGCTCCTCGCTGCGTCGGGGCGGGCGGGACGGGTGGTGCGCTCAGCGGGTGTCGGGGCGGATGATCTTCGTCCGCAGGACGGCCTCGTTGAGGTTGAGCTGGCGGTCCAGCTCGCTGACGACCTCGGGCGTGGCCCGCAGGTCGGCGACGGCGTAGATGCCCTCGCTCTTCTTCTTGATCTCGAACGCCAGGCGGCGCCGGCCCCAGACGTCGACCTTCTCCACCGTGCCGCCGCCCTGGCGGACGACGTTGAGGAACTGGTCGAACGACGGGCCGACGGTGCGCTCCTCGAGGTCGGCGTCGAGGATGACCATGAGCTCGTAGTGACGCATGGCGGACCCACCTCCTTCGGACTCAGCGGCCACGGTCTCTCCGTGGCAGGAGGGCTGCGTGCGTCGTGCAGGGGCCTCCGGGACCGTCCGGTGCGGACGGCGGGGGCCCTGCGCGGTCGTCCCAGGGTACCGGTCGCGCGGCGTCGCCGGCCCGGGCCTGTGGACGAGCGGTGCTAGGGGTTCTCCACCGACGGGTAGCCGGTGCTCTGCGTGCGCCCGACGTCGTTCGCGCGCACCCGCTCGTCGGAGACGGCGTCCTCGACCGCGGCCTCGCGGCCCTGCTCGTCGAGCCGGCGGGCGAAGCGCTCCACGACCTCGGGGCGCTCCGGGTCCTGCCCGTGCGCCGCGGCGAGGTCCTCGGGGTCGACGGGGCCGTCGGCGCCGGTACGGGGCTGCTGGTCGCTCACGGGGTCCTCCTGCTGCTCGGGGCGCGTGCGGTCCCCCGCCCCCTGCCCGCCCGGGGCCGCCCCCTCACCCGCGAGGCGCGCCTCGAGGCGCTCCACCTTGGCCGACAGCTGGCCCGTCCACCCGGGGCGCACGTCCGCCTTGAGGACCAGGGAGACCCGCGGCGCGCGGGCGGCGACGACGTCGACGGCCCGCCCGAGCACCGCCATGACCTCGTCCCACTCGCCCTCGACGTTGGTGAACATCGCGTTGGTCTCGCACGGCAGCCCGGACGCGCGCACCACGCGCACCGCCTCCGCCACCGCCTCGCTGACGCCCCCGTCCGCGTCGCCGCCGGACGGGCTGATGCTGAAGGCCACGATCACGCGCCCCAGCCTGCCACCGGCGGGACGGGACCCGTCGGACGGCCGCCGTACGCTCGTCGGCGTGACCACGCTCCTCCTCGGCGCCCACGTCGACCAGGCCGACCCGCTCGCGGAGGCCGCCGCCCGCGGCGCGGACCTCGTGCAGTTCTTCCTGGGCGACCCGCAGGGGTGGCGGGCGCCGGTCGTGGCCCGCGAGGGGGGCGCCGCGGCGCTGCGCGAGGCCGCCCGCGAGGACGGCGTCGCGCTCTACGTGCACGCGCCCTACGTCATCAACGTGGCGACGACGAACAACCGGATCCGCATCCCGAGCCGCAAGCTGCTCCAGCAGCACGTCGACCTCGCCGCCGAGGTCGGGGCCGCCGGGCTCGTCGTGCACGGCGGGCACGTCCTCAAGGACGGCGACCCGGCCGCGGGCTTCGACAACTGGCGCAAGACCGTGGAGCGGCTCGACGCGAAGGTGCCGGTGCTCATCGAGAACACCGCCGGCGGGGACCAGGCGATGGCCCGCCGGCTCGACGCGGTGGCCCGCCTCTGGGACGCCGTCGCGGCGGCCGACCCCGACGGGCGCATCGGCTTCTGCCTCGACACCTGCCACGCCCACGCCGGCGGGGAGGACCTCGCCGACGTCGTCGACCGCCTCAAGGCGGTCACCGGGCGCATCGACCTGGTGCACTGCAACGACTCCAAGGACGCGGCGGGCTCCGGGCGCGACCGGCACGAGGCCCTCGGGCGCGGGCAGGTCGACCCCGAGCAGCTCGTGGCCGTCGTCGCGGCCGCGGGGGCGCCCGTGGTCGTCGAGACGCCCGGGGGCGTCGACGGGCAGGCCGCCGACCTGGCCTGGCTGCGGGAGCGCCTGCCGGGGTAGGGGCGCCGGAGCACTACCGTCGTCAGGGGCCGGTCGCGGCAGGGCGGGCCCCGCAGGAGGGGCCGGCGCAGACCGGCGCACGAACCAGAGGGGGGACCGCCCGCGCATGCGCCGCGTCCGGCAGATCAGCCGCGAGGAGCACCTCGCGTTCATCGCGGAGCAGCCGTCGGTGAGCCCCCTGCAGTGCCCCTCCTGGGGTGAGGTCAAGGCGGGCTGGCGCGCGGAGAGCGTGGGCTGGGACGACGGCTCGGGACGCCTCGTGGGCGCCGGGCTCGTGCTGCACCGGCGCCTGCCGGTGCTGGGGCGCACGCTCGCCTACCTGCCCGAGGGGCCGTCGCTGCCGTGGGAGCAGGTCGCCGAGGACGTGGCCGGCTGGCTCGTGCCCCTCGTCGGGCACCTGCGCCGCGGCGGCGCCTTCGCGGTGCGGATGGGCCCGCCGGTCGAGGTCGAGCGCTGGGAGGCGGCGACGCTCAAGGCCGCGGTCGCCGCCGGCACCGCGCGGCGCCTCGGCGACGTGCCGCCGGACGCCACGACGCCGTGGGTCGCGGGCCTGCGCGAGGGCCTCGCGGCCCAGGGCTGGCGCCCGCCCGCCGAGGACGGCGACGGGCACGGCTTCAGCGCCGGGCAGCCCCGGCACGTCTTCCAGCTCCCGCTCGCCGGGCGCAGCCTCGACGAGGTGCGCGCGGGGCTCAACCAGCTGTGGCGCCGCAACGTCAAGAAGGCGGAGAAGGGCGGCGTCGTCGTGCGGGAGGGCGGCGCCGAGGACCTGCCCGCCTTCCACGCGCTCTACGTCCACACCGCCGAGCGCGACGGCTTCGTCCCGCGGCCGCTGGGCTACTTCGAGGGGATGTGGCGCGCGATGCGCGCCGAGGACCCGCGCCGTCTGCGCCTGTTCCTCGCCGAGCACGAGGGCGAGCCGCTCGCGGCCGCCACCCTCGTCACCGTCGGCGACCACGCGACCTACTCGTACGGCGCCTCGGCGTCCCACCGGCGCGAGCTGCGCCCGAGCAACGCCGTGCAGTGGCGGATGGTCGAGGAGGCGCACGCGGCCGGCTGCGCGGTGTACGACCTGCGCGGCATCAGCGACACCCTCGACGCGCAGGACCCGCTCTTCGGCCTCGTGCAGTTCAAGCTCGGCACCGGGGGGCACGCGCTGGCGTACCTGGGGGAGTGGGACCTGCCGCTCCACCGGCTGCTGCACCGGGCCTTCGAGACGTACCTGGCGCGCCGGTGAGCGGGGGCGCGCGGTGACCTTCACGCTCTCCGTCGACGCCGAGCGCTGGCGCAAGCACCTGGCCTCGGTCGTCGCCGACACCCCCGGGCTCGTCCCGGTCGCGAAGGGCAACGGGTACGGCTTCGGCCTCGAGCGGCTCGGCGAGGAGGCCGCGCGCCTCGGGGTCGACGCCGTCGCGGTCGGCGTGCCCGAGGAGGTGGCGCGGGTCCGGACGGCGTACGACGGCTCGGTGCTGGTGCTCACGCCGTACCACGACGGGACGGCGGACGCGCCGGACGACCCCCGCCTGGTGCGGACCGTCTCGCACGTGGAGTCGCTGCGGGCGCTCGGCGGGCGCACGCCGCGGGCGCGGGTCGTCCTGGAGCTGCGCACCACGCTGCGCCGGCACGGGCTGGCCCCGGAGGTGCTCCCCGAGGTGGCGGGCCTGCTCGGCGGCGTCGACGTCGAGGGCTGGGCGCTGCACCTGCCGCTCGGGCCCGGGCAGGGCACCCACGCGGACCAGGTCGTCGACGCCGTGGCGCTGCTGCGCGGGGCCGGCATCGAGCCGGGGACGCTCTGGGTGTCGCACCTGGGGCCGGCGCAGCTGCGGCGCCTCGAGCACGACCTGGCCCCCCTCGTGCTGCGCCCGCGCACCGGCACCGCGCTCTGGCTGGGCGACCGCGGAGCGGCGCGGGCCACCGGCACGGTGCTCGACGCGACCCCGCTGGCGCGCGGCGAGCGGTACGGCTACCGCCAGCGGCGCGCGCCGTTCCCGGGGACCCTCGTCGTGGTCTCCGGCGGCACCGCGCACGGCGTCGGCCTGGTCGCCCCCAAGGCCGTGACCGGGCTGGTGGCCCGGGCGAAGGTCGCCGTCGGCGGGGGGCTCGAGGCCGCCGGGCTCACGCTCTCGCCGTTCACCGTCGCGGGGCGCCGGCGCTGGTTCGCCGAGCCGCCCCACATGCAGGTGTCGATGCTGCTGCTGCCCGCCGACGTGCCCGCGCCCGCGATCGGCGACGAGCTGGAGTGCGACGTGCGGATGACGACCTCGACCTTCGACCGGGTGGTGCTGCGGTGAGCGGGGCCGACGCCCCGACGGTGACCACGGCCGTCACCCGGCGCTCCCCGCCCGACCGGGCGCCGGAGATGAGCGCCTGGGTGCGCGCCGGGGCGGCGCTGGCCGAGGGGTTCCCCGGCTTCCTCGGCTTCGGCTGGGTCCGCGCCGGCGAGGGCTCGGACGAGTGGCACATGCTCTACCGCTTCGCGCGCGCGGACCAGCTCGCGGCGTGGGAGCGCTCGGCGCAGCGCCGGTGGTGGCTCGCGTCGGCGCAGGGGATCGTGGAGGAGACCCGCACCGAGCGGCGCACGGGCGTCGAGGGCTGGTTCGACGCGGCGCCCGCCGCCGGCGCGCCCGCCCCGGCGACGACCGGCCCGCCGCGCTGGAAGCAGGCGACGGTCATCTGGTGCGGCTTCTTCCCGGTGAGCCTGGCGGCCAACGCCACGGTCGGCGGCGCCACGGCCGCGTGGCCGGTGCTGTGGCGCACGCTGCTGCTGACGCTGCTCCTCACACCGGTCATGACCTACCTCGTGCTGCCCGCGGTGACGCGGGCCCTGCAGCCCTGGCTGCGCCGGTGAACGGGCCGGCGACGGGTCCGTGACGCGCCGGTGGCGGGCCGTCAGCCCGCCCAGCGCCCGGTCGTGAACGTCGTGACCCACAGCACGGCGAGCGGCACGCTGAGCACGAGGTAGGCGCGCAGCGCCCACGGCCGGCGCAGCGTCCAGGCGGCCAGCAGCACCCACAGCGGCCACCACAGCAGCGTCGCCCGCGGCACGGAGAAGAACCACGTCGAGGTCGAGAACGCCGCGACCTGCAGGCCGACGTACGTCGCCTCCCCCCACGCCCGGCGCCGCAGCAGCACCGCCAGCAGCACGACGCCGACGACGACCGCGACGAGCTCGGCGCGGAAGGTCAGCAGCTCGGCCACGGGCCGCGGGCCGTCGTCGAACGCCGCGTCCCACGTGGTGCGCCACGCCTCGACCGGGTCGGTGAGGCGGCGGTACCACCCGTCCTGCTGCGCGTGCACCCACGCCAGCCAGTCGCCGGTGACCAGGCGCAGGTGGGCCATGAAGAGCAGCGGCGGCACGAACGCGGTGCCCAGCGCGGCGAGGTCCGGCAGGTCCGCGCGCCCGGGGGGGCGCCGCCCGCGCTGCACGAGCCACTGCACGACGAGGGCGGCGGCCAGGAAGAGCCCGGTGACCCGGACCAGGCCCGCGGCCCCGGCGAGCAGGCCCGCGGCCCACCACCGCCCGCGGTGCGCGGCGAGCCAGGCGGGCAGGGCGAGGGCGAGGAACAGCGCCTCGGTGTAGCCGGCGGCCAGGAACACCGCGCAGGGCGAGGCGAGCAGGAGCAGCACGGCGCGCTCGCCGGTGCCGTCCGGGTGCGCGCCACCCGCCTCCTCCACGAGCCGCACGAGGGCCACCACCGCCACCGCCCCGGCGACGAGCGACACGAGCAGCCCCGCCGCGGTGAGGTCGAGCCCCAGCGCGCCCAGGGCCCGCAGCAGCAGCGGCAGGGCCGGGAAGAAGGCGGCGTACGGGGTCGGCCCCTCCTGGTCGTAGCCGCCGCGCGCGACGGCCTCGAAGTGCACGACGTCCCAGCGCTCCCACCGCTCCAGCGGCCCGGCGAGCACGTCCTCGCGGGCGGTGAGGTACGCCCCCGCCCCCGCGGCCACGAGGACCGCGACGCGGGTCCAGGCCCACAGCGCGAGGGCGCGCCGCTCGCCCGGGCGCAGCGCCACGGTGGCGCGGGCCGCCGGGCCGGGGGCCGCGCTCAGGGCCGGACCGCCGGCGCCGCGTGCCGGGCGCGGGCGGCGCGGCGGGCGGGCCCGAGCACGAGGCGGTCGGGCGCGCCGTCCAGCGGCCCCCCGTGCGGGTCGTCGTCGCCGCTGGCGCGCACCGGGTCGTGCTCCGGGTGCAGCACGTCGCGCACGACGAGGGCGACGAGCCAGAGGGTGCCGGCGACGTGCAGCAGCACCGTCACGCCGTACGGCCCCTCGGGCAGCGCCCGGTCCGGGTCCCCGTCGTTCGGGAAGCCGGCGAGGAAGAGCCAGATGCCCACGAAGTGCACGACCTCGCCGGCGGTCCACACGAGGTGGTCGCGCCACACCGGCCGGGCGAGGGCCGCGAGCGGGAGGAGCCACAGGACGTACTGCGGGCTGTAGACCTTGTTGGTCAGCAGGAACGCCGCGACGACGAGGAAGGCCAGCTGGGCCAGGCGCGGGCGCCGCGGCGCCGCGACCGCCAGCCACGCGACGCCGGCGCAGCACGCGACGAGCAGGCCGGTCGCGAGCAGGTTGAGCGCCGAGACGGTCGGCACGCCGACGCCCTGCTGGTACATGACGTACCAGACCGAGCTGAAGCCGGCGCCGCGCTCGCGGGAGAAGAGGTAGAAGCGGGCCCACTCCTCGGGCGCGGCGAGGGCCACCGGCACGTTGACGGCGAGCCAGGCGAGCACGGCCGCGCCGAGGGTGCGCCACCAGGTGCGCAGCAGCCCGGCGCGCAGGCAGAGCACGAGCAGCGGCCCGAGCACGAGCAGCGGGTAGAACTTCGCCGCCGTCGCGAGGCCGAGGAGCACCCCGGCGAGCACCGGGCGCTCGCGGGCCCAGGCGAGCATCGACAGGGCGAGCAGCGCCACCGCCCACAGGTCCCAGTTGACCGTGGCGGCGAGGACCAGGCTGGGCGACACCGCCACGAGCAGCGCGTCCCACGGCCGGCGCCGGGCGGTCACCGCCGTCGCCCAGACGAGCACGAGCGCGCAGGCGGCGAGGCCGACGACGTTGACGTCGAAGTACGTCAGGGCCCGCTCGGCCGTCTCCCCGGACCCCGGCACGAGCAGGGCCGTCACCCACATGACGAGCCCGGTGAGCACCGGGTACTCCACGACGGCGTCCGGCGGCACGTCGGACAGGTAGGGCACCGCCCCGCTGCCGATGTCGCGGAAGAAGAACAGCGAGGGCAGGTCGGAGTAGCAGAGGTGGACGAACTGCCCCGGCGCGTCCCACCCCTGCGTGCGGCAGTGCTGCTTGACGAGCACCGCCAGGACCATCGCGAGCGTCGTCAGCGCCAGCAGCACCGGCAGCGCCCGCGCCGCGGACACCCCGGCCAGCGCCCGGGGGCCCAGCGGCCCGCCGAGCACCTCGGACGTCGCCCGGGCGACCGGGTCCTCCCGGCTCGGCAGCACCCGGTCCGGCGCGCCCTCCTCGTTCCCTCGCACCCGCCGCACCCTACGGGCGGCGGGCGGCGGGCCGACGGGGCCGGGCTCAGGGCTCGCGGACCCCGGGGGTCGCCGGCGGCGCCGCGACGCCCTGGCCGCCGCCGGTGCCGCCGCCCTGGTCGCCGCCCTGGTCGCCGCCCTGGTCGCCGCCCTGGTCGCCGCCGTCGCCGCCGTCGCCGCCCTCACCGCCGCCGCCGTCGCCGCCGGTCGGGCCGTCGGTGGGCTCCTCGACCGGCTCCTCGCGGGTCGGCTCGTCCGTCGGGCTCGGGTCCGCCGCCGTCGGCTCCTCGGAGGGGGACTCCGAGGGCTCCTCGCTCGGCGACTCCGACGGCTCCTCGACCGGCTCCTCGGTCGGGGACTCCGACGGCTCCCCGGCGGGCTCGTCCTGCGTGCTGTCCGTCGGCTCGGGCGCCGAGCCGCGGTCCTCGTCGCCGACGTACGCCCGGTCGGGGAAGTCCTCCTCGGGCAGGTCGAGGTCGTCGAGGGCGGCCTCCATGAAGGCCGTCCAGATGCTCGCCGGGAAGGAGCCGCCGGTCACGCTGCTGCGCCCGCCGACCCCGTCGAGGCTCGGGTCGTCGTCGCCGTCCCACAGCGCCACGACGCCGGTGAGCTGCGGGACGTACCCGGCGAACCACGCCGAGCGCCCGCCGTTCGTCGTGCCGGTCTTGCCGGCCGCCGGGCGGCCGAGGTCCTGCGCGGCGTAGCCGGAGCCGTCCTCCACGACCTGGGTGAGGGCGTACGTGAGGTCGGCCATCGCGTCCTCGTCGAAGACGCGCTGCGCGCCGCCGCCGCCCTTGAGCAGCAGCTCGCCCTCGGGCGAGCGGACCTCGGCGACCGTGTACCAGTCCGCGTGCACGCCCTGCGCGGCGAAGGTGCCGTACGCCTCGGCGAGGTCGACCGGGTGGACGTTGGCCACGCCGAGGACGTTCGACGGGTACGCGTTGAGGTCCTCGGTGGTCGGCGGGATGCCGGCCCGGACGGCCGCGTCCATGACCCTCTCCGGGCCCACCTCCAGGCCCAGGTCGACGTAGACCGTGTTGACCGAGCTCTCGGTCGCGGTCACGAGGTCGATCCAGCCGTAGTCGCCGCCGCCGAAGTTCGGGACCGGGCGCCCGTCCTCGTACTCCTCGAAGCTGCGCTCGTCCGAGCCGTCGAAGGTCGTCTCCAGCGAGATGCCGTCCTCGAGCGCGGCCGCCAGCGCGAACGGCTTGAACGTCGAGCCGGGCTGCGTCGCGCCCTGCACGGCGTCGTCGTACTGCTTCTCCAGGTAGTCCTCGCCGCCGTACATCGCGACCACGCCGCCGTCGCCGGGGCGCAGCGCGACGAGCGCGGTGTGCAGGTCGACGTCGTCGGGCACCTCGTCCGGGCCCTCCTCGCGCACCGCCTCCTCGGCGTCGCGCTGGGCGCGGCGGTCGAACGTCGTGCGCACCCGCAGGCCCCCGCCGTCGATCTCCGCGTCGGTGAAGCCCTTCGCGCGCAGCTCGCGGCGCACCTGCTCGAGCAGGTACCCGGTCGTGCCGGCGTAGCGGTTGGTGCGGGTGTGCTCCACCAGCTCGGGGAACCGCTGGCGCGCCCGCTGCTCCGGCGCCAGCCAGCCCTCCTCGACCATGGCGTCGAGCACGTGCTCCCAGCGCGCCCGCGCCCGCTCCGGGTCCTGCGCCGGGTCGTAGGACCCGGGCGACTGGATGATCCCGGCGAGGTACGCCGCCTGCGCCACGGTGAGCTCCTGCGCGCTCACCCCGAAGTACGCCTTGGCGGCCGTCTGGATCCCGTACGACGAGCGGCCCCAGTAGATCGTGTCGAGGTAGCCCTCGAGGATCTCGTCCTTGCTCCGCTCGCGGTCGACCTTGAGCGCGATGAAGAACTCGCGGGCCTTGCGCGAGAGCGTGCGGTCCTGCGTGAGGTACACGTTCTTCACGTACTGCTGCGTGATCGTCGAGCCGCCCTGGGTGGCGTCGCTGCGCAGGTTGTTCCACGCCGAGCGGGCGATGCCGCGCGGGCTGACGCCGCTGTTCTCGTAGAAGGAGCGGTCCTCCGCGGCCAGCACGGCCCGCGTGACGTGGTCCGGCAGCGTCGTGACGTCGACCGCCTCGCGGTTCGTCACGCCGAAGCGGCCCATCTCGCGCCCGTCGGCCCAGGTGACGATGGAGGCCTGGGCCGTGGCCTCCTCGTTCTCCTCCGGGACGTCGGTCAGGGCGTACGCCACGCCGAACGCGCCGACGACGGCGAGCACGCCGAGGGCGCCCAGGCCGACGACGAGCTTCCACGAGGGCAGGAAGCGGCGCACGCCCGGCACGCCCTGGCGGGGGTAGCGGATCTTCACGGGTCTCCGGGGGGTCGGGGTCGTCTCGCGGGTGCTGCCGTCGCACCTGCTTCGGCACGGCGGCGGCCCGGCGTGAGCCGGGACGGGCCGGTGCGGGCCGCAGCGGTGCGGGCACCGGCCCCGGCGCGTCGCCGTCGACAACGCCGCACGCCTGCCCTATCGTTCCGATGTATCGGTTCGATACATCACGTCGACACATCGGCGCGATGCATCGGAACAGCATCCCAGGCCGGGAGGGGGCAGCATGGCACGGCGCGTCGGCATCCTCGAGCTCGCCGTCCTCGGGCTGCTCCACGAGGGGCCCATGCACGGGTACGAGCTGCGCAAGCGGCTCACCGCCCTGCTCGGCTCGCTCCGCGCGTTCTCGTACGGCTCGCTCTACCCCTGCCTCAAGCAGATGGTGGCCCAGGGGTGGATCGTCGAGGACGGGGACGCCGACCCCACCGCGCCGGCGCTGGGCCCTCGCCGCTCCAAGACCGTCTACCGGCTCACCGCCGAGGGCAAGGAGCGCTTCCAGACCGTCCTGGCCGAGAACGGCCCGGCGGCGTGGGAGGACGAGGGCTTCGGCGTGCGCTTCGCCTTCTTCGGGCGCACCGACGCCGAGGTGCGCCTGCGCATCCTCGAGGGTCGGCGCAGCCGCCTCGAGGAGCGGCTCGGGGGCCTGCGGGCCTCCCTGCAGCGCACCCGCGAGCGCCTCGACGGCTACACGCTCGAGCTGCAGCGCCACGGGCTCGAGTCGGTGGAGCGGGAGGTGCGGTGGCTCAGCGAGGTCATCGACAGCGAGCGCGACGGCGCGGCCCGCAGCGGCCCGCCCCCCGGGCACCCGGCCCCAGCCGCGGCGGACGCCGCGACGGCACGACCTGACAGGGACCCCCACGGGGGATGAACACCACCAAGGAGAACACCGTGGCACCGATCCGCGTGGCCATCGTCGGCGTGGGCAACTGCGCCGCCTCGCTCGTGCAGGGCGTGGAGTACTACAAGGACGCGGACCCGCAGTCGCGCGTGCCCGGGCTCATGCACGTGCAGTTCGGCGAGTACCACGTCCGCGACGTCCAGTTCGTCGCCGCGTTCGACGTCGACGCCAAGAAGGTCGGCCAGGACCTCGCCGACGCCATCGGCGCCAGCGAGAACAACACGATCAAGATCGCCGACGTGCCGCCGACCGGCGTCGTCGTCCAGCGCGGCCACACCCTCGACGGGCTCGGCAAGTACTACCGCGAGATGGTCGTGGAGTCCGAGGACGCCCCGGTCGACGTCGTCGCCGCGCTGCGCGAGGCGCAGGTCGACGTGCTCGTCTGCTACCTGCCGGTCGGCTCCGAGGACGCGGCGCGCTTCTACGCGCAGTGCGCCATCGACGCCGGGGTGGCCTTCGTCAACGCGCTGCCGGTCTTCATCGCCGGCACCAAGGAGTGGGCGGACAAGTTCGAGGCGGCCGGCGTGCCGATCGTCGGCGACGACATCAAGTCCCAGGTCGGCGCCACCATCACCCACCGCGTGCTCACCAAGCTCTTCGAGGACCGCGGCGTCACCGTCGACCGGACGTACCAGCTCAACGTCGGCGGCAACATGGACTTCATGAACATGCTCGAGCGCGAGCGGCTCGAGTCCAAGAAGATCTCCAAGACGCAGTCCGTGACCTCGCAGATGCAGCAGGACATCGGCAAGCGCAACGTCCACATCGGCCCGTCCGACTACGTCGCGTGGCTCGACGACCGCAAGTGGGCGTTCGTCCGGCTCGAGGGCCGCAACTTCGGCGACGTGCCGCTCTCGCTCGAGTACAAGCTCGAGGTCTGGGACTCGCCGAACTCGGCGGGCATCATCATCGACGCCGTCCGCGCGGCGAAGATCGCCAAGGACCGGGGGATCGGCGGCCCGATCCTCTCCGCGTCGTCCTACTTCATGAAGAGCCCGCCGGTGCAGTACACCGACGACGAGGCCCGCGAGGCCGTCGAGGGCTTCATCGCCGGCACCGTGGAGCGCTGAGCGGAGGTCACCGGCCCCCCTAGGACAGCTCCTGCACGACCCCTGCACGACCCGGCACGACCCGGCACGACCCTGCACGACCCCTGCACGACCCTGCTGGCCCCGACGGGCGCCACCGCTGCGGCGGTGGCGCCCGTCGGCCTTCCGGACATCGGGGAACGCTCCGGGCGAGTCGCGGGACGGCTTCACCCGTTCGGCCGCGCGCACCCCCCGCACCCCCCTAACGTCCCCGGCGGCGGGGCGGCCAGGAGGGCCTCCCCGGACGTCAGGACCTAGGGGGATCCGTGACCCGCACCACCCGCTCGACCCGCTCGGCCCGCTCGGCTCGCCGGGCGCTGGGCACGACCGCCGCCGCGGTGGGGGCCGCGGCAGCGCTCGCCGTACCGCTCGCCGCGCCGGCCGGTGCGGCGGTCCCGGCGCCGACCGTCGTCGCCTCCGGGCTCGTCGGCCCGCTGGGCCTCGCCGTGAGCGAGCCCGGCGACGTCTACGTCGCGCAGTCCTTCGCCGGCCTCGTCACGCAGGTCGGCGCGCCGGCTCCGGTGGCCGTCGTCGAGGGCGGCTCGCCGAACGGCGTCGAGGTGCTCAGCGACGGCTCCGTCGCCTACACCTACACCGCGGGCACCCCCGAGGCGCCCGAGGCCAAGCTGGTCAAGGTGCGGGCCAACGGCACCCGCCAGGTCCTCGGCGACCTCGCCCGGCACGAGATCCGGAACAACCCCGACGGCAAGGTGACCTACGGCTTCAAGGGGATCACCGCCGACTGCCGGGCGCAGGTGCCGGACTTCATCGGCGGGGCGCCGCAGAAGGGCGACGTCAACCCCAACCCGTACAAGGTGGCCGAGCTCGGCAAGGGCCGCTACGTCGTGGCCGACGCCGGGGCGAACGCGCTCCTGCGGGTCGGGCCGGACCGCAAGGTCTCCACGCTCGCCGTCCTGCCGCCGGTCGGCGTGCGGATCACCGGGGCCATCGCCGAGGGCCTCGGCCTGCCCGACTGCACCGTCGGCTCCCGGTACGACCTGCACCCCGTCCCGACCGACGTCGAGGTCGGCCCCGACGGCATGCTCTACGTGACCAGCCTGCCGGGCGGCCCCGAGGACGGCAGCCTCGGCGCCCTCGGCGGCGTCTTCCGCGTCGACCCGGCCACCGGCTCGGTCAAGCGCGTCGTCACGGGCCTGGTCAGCGCCGTCGACCTGGCCGTGGACCACGACGGCACGATGTACGTCGCCGAGCTCTTCGCGGGCAAGATCACCAAGATCGCGAAGGGGAAGAAGTCGACGCTCGCCGAGGTGCCGCTGCCCGGTGCCGTCGAGCTGCACCACGAGCACCTCTACGCCACGACCGAAGTGCTCCCGGCCCCGGAGGCGGCGCCGGACGGCAAGGTCCTGCGCTGGACGCTGCGCTGAGCGGCTGAGGCCACCTGCACGACCCGCACCACCTGCACGACCTCGCGCCCGTCCCCCGGCCCCGGCCGGGGGGCGGGCGCTCGTCGTCGCCGCGGAGAGCGCGCCCCGCACGCCTCCTTACAGTGGACGGCGTGTCCTTCGCCGGCGACCTGCGCGACGTGCTGCGCGGGCGCGACTTCCGGCGGCTCTACGCCACGCGGCTGAGCAGCCAGTTCGCCGACGGCGTCCTGCAGGTGGCCCTGGCCAGCCTGTTCTTCTTCTCCCCGGAGCGCCAGACGACGGCGGGCGGCATCGCGGCGGCCTTCACCGTGCTGCTGCTGCCCTACTCGCTCGTCGGCCCCTTCGCCGGGGTGCTGCTGGACCGCTGGCGCCGGCGGCAGGTGCTCGTGCGCGCCAACCTGCTGCGCGCCGCGATGGTGCTCGGCGTCGCGGTGCTCATCGCCCTCGACGTCGAGGGGCCGGTCCTCTACCTGGCGGTGCTCGCCTGCCTGTCGGTGAACCGCTTCTTCCTCGCCGGGCTGTCCGCCTCCCTGCCGCACGTCGTCCCCCGGCACGAGCTCGTCATGGCCAACGCGGTGACGCCCACCTCCGGGACGGTCGCGGCCCTGCTCGGCGGCGGCGCGGGCTACCTCCTGGTCGCCGCGCTCGGGGGCGGCGACGCCGCCGACGCGCAGACCGCGGTGGTGGCGGCCCTGGCCTACGCCGGCTCGGCGCTCGTCGCGCGCACGATGCACCCCGACCTGCTGGGCCCCGACCCCGACGAGGGCCGGCCCGCGACCCGCGAGGCCCTGCGGCACGTCGCGTCCGGCTTCCTCGACGGCGCCCGGCACGTGCGCAGCCACCCGCGCGCCGCCCACGCGCTCGCCGCGATCGGGGGGCACCGCTTCTGCTACGGCGTGTCCACCTTCACGGTGATCCTGCTGTACCGGAACCACTTCAACCCCCCGCAGGACGTGCAGGCCGGGCTCGGCGGCCTCGCCGCCGCCGTGAGCGCCTCGGGCCTCGGCTTCTTCACCGCGGCGCTCGTGACGCCCTGGGTCACCGCCCGCGTGTCGAAGCAGGCGTGGGTCACCGCCTGCCTCCTGCTCGCCGGCGCCGTCCAGGCGGTGTACCTCGTCCGGCTCGACGAGGTGCTCGTCGTCCTCGGCGCCTTCCTGCTCGGCGTCAGCGCGCAGGGGTCCAAGATCTGCGTCGACACCCTGGTGCAGGAGAGCGTCGACGACGCCTTCCGCGGCCGCGTCTTCAGCCTGTACGACGTCCTCTTCAACGTCGCCTTCGTCGCCGCGGCGGGCGCTACGGCGCTGGTGCTCCCCCCGTCGGGCGTCTCCGCGCCCGTCGTGCTCGCGGTCGCGCTCGGGTACGCCGGGACCGGCCTGGCCTACGCCCGGGCGTCCCGGCGCTGGGCCGCACGGGTGCCGACGGCCTGAACCCCTCGCGCCGAGCCGCGGACGGGCCGATGGAGGGGCATGGAGACCTCCTCGATCGACGGCGCCCCCGGCGCGGCGCAGCTGCTGCTCGCCCGCAAGGTCATCGACGGCGCCAAGGAGCAGGCCGCCGGGCTGCTCGCCGTGCTGCCGCCGGTGACCCCGGTCGCCGACCTGCCGCTTCCGCCGGGCTCGACCCGCCCGCCGGTCTACCTCTGACCTGAGGCGGCGGCGGCCCGACCCGCGGGGGCCCCGGCGGCTCAGGGGCCCCGGCTGCTCAGCCCTGCTGCTGCTCCGCCCACCAGCGGCGCAGCTCCTCCTCGGCGGACTCGGGCCCCAGCGGACCGCGGTCGAGCCGCAGCTCCAGCAGGTGCTGGTACGCCCGCCCCACCACCGGGCCCGGCGGGACGCCGAGCAGCGCCATGATCGCGTTGCCGTCGAGGTCCGGACGGACCTTGCCCAGCTCCTCCTGCTCGGCGAGCTCGGCGATGCGCACCTCGAGCGAGTCGTACGCCCGGCGCAGCGCCTCGGCCTTGCGGCGGTTGCGGGTGGTGCAGTCCGAGCGGGTCAGCCGGTGCAGCCGCGGCAGCAGGTGGCCCGCGTCGCGGACGTAGCGGCGGACCGCGGCGTCGGTCCAGACCCCCGTGCCGTAGCCGTGGAACCGCAGGTGCAGCTCCACGAGCCGGGCGACGTCGTCGACGACGTCCTTCGGGTACTTCAGCGCCTTGAGCCGGTGCCGGGCCATGTCCGCGCCGACCACTTCGTGGTGGTGGAAGGACACCCCGCCGCGCGGCTCGAACCGGCGGGTCTTGGGCTTGCCGATGTCGTGCAGCAGGGCGGCCAGGCGCAGCACGAGGTCGGGGCCGTCCTCGTCCTCCAGGGCGATCGCCTGGTCCAGCACGGTGAGGCTGTGCTCGTAGACGTCCTTGTGCCGGTGGTGCTCGTCGACCTCGAGCCGCAGCTTGGGCAGCTCGGGCAGGAAGCGGGCGGCCAGCCCGGTGTCGACGAGCAGGGCCAGGCCCCGGCGGGGCGCGGTCGCCAGCAGCAGCTTGGACAGCTCGTCGCGCACCCGCTCGGCGGAGACGATGTCGAGCCGCTCGGCCATCGCCGTCATGGCGGCCACCACGGCCGGTTCCACGTGGAACATCAGCTGCGCGGCGAAGCGGGCGGCCCGCAGCATGCGCAGCGGGTCGTCCGAGAAAGACTCCTCCGGCGTCCCCGGGGTCCGCAGCAGCCCGGCGGCGAGGTCGCGCAGCCCTCCGTACGGGTCGACGAAGCGCAGGTCGGGCAGCGTCACGGCCATCGCGTTGACGGTGAAGTCGCGCCGGGCGAGGTCGTCCTCCAGCGAGGCGCCGTACGTCACCGTCGGCTTGCGCGACGTGCGGTCGTAGGCCTCCGCCCGGTAGGTCGTGATCTCGACGTGCACCTCGCCCTTGCGGGCGCCCAGCGTGCCGAAGGCGACGCCCACGTCCCACACCGCATCGGCCCATCCGCGCAGCAGGGGACGCACCTGCTCGGGACGGGCGTCGGTGGTGAAGTCGAGGTCGGCGCTCACCCGGCCGAGCACCGCGTCGCGCACCGGCCCGCCGACGACCGCCAGCTCGTGGCCCGCGGCCCGGAAGCGCTCCCCCAGCTCGACGGCCACCGGCGTCGCCTGCAGCAGTCCCTCGACCGCCCGGCGCCGGGCCGCGGCGAGCGCCGTGCTCAGCGCGACGGCGGCCGGGTCGACGGCCGGCCCGGTGACGGGGCGGTCCGCCGGGCCTCCGGCCGGAGCGCTGGCCGGGGTGGGGACGTCGAGGGGCTCGGGCACGGGGCCCAAGGGTAAGCGCGGCCCGTCCGCGCCTCGTCCCGCTGGCTACCATCGGCGGATGCGCACCCCTCCGCAGCCGGCCCCGCGCCGCTGGCTGCGGAAGGTGGAGGAGACGTCGGCGGGCGGGCTCGTCGTGGACCTCGACGCCCCCGTGCCCCGCGCCGCGCTCATCGGGCGCCTCGACCGCCGCGGGCGCCTGCTGTGGTCGCTGCCCAAGGGGCACATCGAGCCCGGTGAGAGCGTCGAGGACACGGCCGTGCGCGAGGTGGAGGAGGAGACGGGCATCCGCGGGACCGTCCTCGCCCCGCTCGGCAGCATCGACTACTGGTTCGTCACGCCGGACCGGCGCGTCCACAAAACCGTGCACCACTACCTGCTGCGCGCCACCGGCGGCGAGCTCTCCGACGCCGACGTGGAGGTGACGGAGGTCGCCTGGGTCGCCGTGGCCGACCTGCCCTCCCGCCTCGCCTACGCCGGGGAGCGCCGGCTCGCCCGCACCGCGGCGGAGCTGCTCGCGGACCCGGCGTGACGGCCCCGGACCGGGTGGGCGGGGAGCCGGACGGTCGGGGGGACCCGGGGGCGGCGCGCTGCGGCACCCGCGCCCGCCCGGCCCGGGCCGGCGCCCGCTCCGCCGCCTGCCTCGTCGCCGTCCTCGCGCTCGTCGGCGTGCTCCTGGCTCCCGCGCCCGTCGCCGCCGCGGGCAGCGGCCGGGGGGCCGACGGGACCGCCGACCCGGTCCGCGTGGTGCTGGCCGGGCTCTCGCCGTCCGTGCTGCGCCCGGGGCAGGTCCTCGAGGTCCGCGGGCGGGTCGTCAACGACGGCGACGAGCCGGTCGTCGACGCGCACGCGCGCCTGCGCCTGTCGCGCAGCACCACGCTCAGCCGGGCCGACCTCGCGCGGCTCGCCGCGGGCGAGGTGGTGCGCGACGGCTCCGCCGTCGAGGGCGTCCGCACCGCTGTCGGCGACCTGGCCCCCGGAGCCTCGGCCCCCTTCGTGCTGCGCGTGCCCGCGGACCAGCTCGGGCTCGGCGCCACCGCGGTGCACCCGCTGGCCGTCGAGCTGCGCGGCGAACCGGTCGACGCGGGCGGCGCCGAGCGGGCCGAGCAGCGGCTGGGCACGGCCCGCACGCAGCTGTCCTGGGCGGCCGACCCGGCGCAGGTGGAGCCGACGTCGCTGGCCTGGCTCTGGCCGCTGGCCGATGTGCCGCACCGCCGCGCCGACGGCGCGTTCCTCGACGACGACCTGGCCGCCTCCGTCGTCCGCGGCGGCCGGCTCGACGCGCTGCTGCGCGCGGCCGAGCGCCGACCCCCGGCAGCGGACCTCACCCTCGTCGTCGACCCCATGCTCCTCGACGACCTCGACGCCATGCGCCGCGGCTACCAGGTCGTCAGCGGGGACGACGGGGACGGCGGGCTCGTCGAGGGGACCGGGGGCGCGCGCGCCGCGGCCTTCCTCGACCGGCTGCGGGCGCTGCTGCAGCGCACCTCGTGGGTGGCCCTGCCCTACGGCGACCCCGACGTCGAGGCGCTGCGCGCCGAGGGCCAGGAGGGGCTGCTCGACGCGGCCCGCGCCCGCGGGGGGCAGGTGCTGCGCACGGTCCTGCCGGGCGCCCCCCGCCCGCTCGACGCGGCGCTGCCCCCTGCCGGTACCGGCGACGAGGGCACCCTCACCACCCTGCTGCGCGGCGCCCCCGAGCGCGCCCTCGTGCTCGAGGACACCGCGCTGCCCGCGCCGGAGGTGCCGTACACGCCGACCGGGCGCGCCTCGCTCCGGCTGGCCGGCGGCGCCCACCCGGTGGCGCTGGCCGACGCGGCGCTCAGCGCCCTAGTGCCCCGCGCCGACGCGCCACCCGGGCCGGGGGGGACCGTGCCGACCGCGGGCGAGCAGCTGGCGCGCTTCGTCGCCGAGACCGAGATGCTCGTCCTCGAGCGCCCCGGCATCCCCCGGGCGGTGGCCGTCGCGCCGCCCCGCCTGTGGCGGCCGGCCCCGGGGACCGCCGGCGCCGTCCTCGCGGCGACCGCAGCCGCCCCCTGGCTCGCACCGGGGACGCTGCCCGGCCTGCTCGCCGTCCCGGTGCCCGAGGACGTGCAGCGGACCGGCCCGCAGGACCCGCCGGGCGGGCCGGCACCGCTGCCGCCCGAGCACCTCGCCGCCGTCGAGCGGGTGCGCACCCGGGTGGACGCGCTCGCCGAGGTCCTCGCCCCCGCGCAGGCACCGCGGCGCCGCGCCGGTGCCGGGCCCGCCGCCGGGGCCGGGCAGGACGGGGCCGCGCAGGACGGGGCCGGGCAGGACGGGGCCGCGCAGGACGGGGCCGCGCAGGACGGGGCCGCGCAGGACGGGGCCGCGCAGCAGGGGGCCCCGCAGGACCCGGTGGCGGCGCTGCGCGCGGCCTACGACGTGCAGCGGCTCCGCCTCGTCTCGGCCTCGCTGCGCCCGCGCCCCGAGCTGCGCACCGCCCTGCGCGAGCAGGCGCTCGGCGCGCTCGACGAGGTCCTCGAGGGGGTCCGGGTCGTCCCGGCCGACGTGCAGCTGCCCTCCCTCGAGGGCGACTTCCGGGTCACCGTCGCCAACGACACGCCGTACGCCGTGACGGTGCGTGTGGCATTCAGCACCGACCAGCCCCGGATCACCGTGGCCCCCAGCGACCCGGTGACCGTCGCGGCCGGCAGCAAGGACGCCGTGGTGGTGAGCGCCGAGGCGCTGGCCCCGGGGGCGGCCACGCTGCGGGCGCAGCTGACGAGCGTCGAGGGCGACCCGGTCGGCGACCCGGTCGCCGTGCGCGTGCGGGCGACCGACTTCGGCGGTGCCGCGCTCGCGGTGACCCTCGCGGCGCTGGCCCTGCTGCTGCTCGCGGCGACGCGCAACGTGGTGCGGCGCGTGCGGGGTGCCCGGGGCGGGCGCCGGCCGGGCGACGCCGCCGACGGGCCGGTCACCTCGCCCGACCCCGCGGCGCTCGACGACGCGACCGCGGGTGCCGGCGGGGGCGACCGGCACGGCGCGCGGGGCCGGCACGCGGGCTGACGGTGCGAGCATGGCCCCCGTGGACGAGGTGCACCAGCAGGACGCGCAGCAGCGGGCGGGAGCCCCGGCGGGGCGGGCGACGGCGACGGAGCCCGGTGCCGGCCCGGTCCCGGGCCCGGTGACGGGACCCGACCCGGCCGCGGCGTCCGCCCCGGAGCCGGGGCCCGGGCCGGGCGGGCCCGCGGGCCTGGTGCGCTCCAGCGGGGCGATGGCCGCCGGCACGGTGGTCAGCCGCGCCCTGGGCTTCCTGCGCAACGTGGTCATCGTGGCCGCGCTCGGCTCGGCGACCGTCGGCGACGCCTTCGCGCTGGCCAACGCCGTGCCCAACGTCCTGTTCACGCTCATCGCGGGCGGGTTGCTCAACGCGGTCTTCGTGCCGCAGCTCGTGCGGGCGATGACCGCGGGGGAGGAGGAGGGGCGGGCGTACGCGGACCGTCTGCTCACCCTCGCCGTGCTCGTCCTCGCCGGCGTCACGCTCGTCGCGACGCTCGCCGCGCCGCTCGTCGTGCGCCTGTACGCCGGCGGCGAGCTGTCCCCGGCCGACCTGCGCCTGTCCACGGCGTTCGCCTACTGGTGCCTGCCGCAGATCTTCTTCTACGGCCTCTACACGCTGCTGGGCCAGGTGCTCAACGCGCGCGGCTCCTTCGGGCCCATGATGTGGACGCCCATCCTCAACAACCTCGTCGCGATCGCGACCGGGCTGCTCTTCATCGCGGTCGCCACCGTCGGCCCGCGCGACTCCGGGTCGCTGGACGGCGGCGAGATCGCCCTGCTGGGCGCCGGCACCACGCTCGGCATCGTCGTGCAGGCGCTCGCGCTCGTGCCGGTGCTGCGCCGGGTCGGCTACCGCTACCGGCCGCGGCTGGACCTGCGCGGCTCGGGCCTGGGCCGGGCCGGCTCGCTGGCCAAGTGGACCCTGGCGTACGTCGGCGTGACCCAGCTGGCGTACCTCGTCGTGGTCCGCCTGACGACCGACGCCGGCAAGCTCGTCGCGGAGCAGGGGGGACCGGGCAGCGGCTACCTGGCCTACCAGAACGCGTACCTCATGCTGCTCCTGCCGCACTCGATCATCACCGTCTCGGTGGTGACGGCGCTGCTGCCGCGGATGAGCCGGCAGGCCGTCCAGGGCGACCTGCGCTCGGTCCGCGACGACCTGAGCCATGGGCTGCGCCTCGTCGGCGTGGTGCTCGTGCCCGCGAGCGTGCTGTTCCTGCTGCTCGGCCCGGAGCTCGGCGCCGCCCTGTTCAGCTTCGGCGAGGCGAGCGTGGAGGACGGCCTGGCGATCGGCCGGGTGCTGTCCGCCTTCGCGCTGGGGCTCGTGCCGTTCAGCGCCCACTACCTGGTGCTGCGCGGCTTCTACGCGCTGGAGGACACCCGCACCCCGTTCCTGCTCGCCGCCCTCATCGCGGCGCTGGACGTCGGCGCTGCCCTCGTCGCGTACAGCGTCCTGCCCGCCGAGCACAAGACGGTCGGCGTGGCCGCCGCCTACGCCCTCGCGTACGTCGTCGGCTTCGTCGTCTCCGCGCTCACCCTGCGCCGCCGGGTCGGCGGCCTCGACGGGCACCGGGTGCTGCGCACGTACGTCCGCCTGGCGGTCGCCGCGCTCGTGGCCGGCCTCCTGGCCTGGGCGGTCCTCGAGGCCGTGCGGGCCCTCATGCCCGAGGGCTCGTACGCCGGCGTCGTCCTGGGCCTCGCCCTGTCGCTCCCGCTCGCGGCGGTCACGTACGTCCTCGCGGCGCGGCGGATGCGGGTGCGGGAGGTGACCCGGCTCACCGGGCAGCTGCGGGCGCGGCTCGGGCGCTGAGCCGCTCCCCGCTCAAGCCGGGTCCGGTGGCGCCCGATGCAACGCGGGAGGGGCCGGGGCCGATGTGGGTAGGGGCTGACGGACCCCCGGTCGGCGGACCCCACCGCGACCGCCCGCAGGGACCCCTGGTCCCCCTAGCATGACGAGGTGGCCTTCGCCGTGGAGCCCGGTCAGCGGCTCGCCGGCCGCTACCGGCTGAGCCGGCCCGCGGCCGGCTCGGCGTCGCCGCACGGCACCTCGACCGGCTCCGCGGGCAGCACGCCGGGCAGCACGCCGGGCAGCACCGCCCGGCCCGTGCTCGCCCCGGCGCTCCCCGCGCTGCTCTGGCAGGGGCACGACGAGGTCCTCGACCGGCCCGTCGGGGTGCGCGTCCTGCCCGCCGGCGACCCGCTGGCCGGGCCGGTGCTCGCGGCCGCCCGACGGGCCGCCGCCGTCGACGACCCCCGCTTCGTCGCCGTCCTCGACGCCGACGAGGCGGGCGGCCTCGCGTACGTCGTCACGGAGTGGGTCGAGGCGCGCGACCTCACCGCGCTGCTGGCCGCCGGGCCCCTGGCCGACGTCGAGGCGCAGGCGCTCGTCGCCGAGCTCGCACGCGCCCTGTCCGTCGCCCACCGCGCCGGCCTCGCGCACGGGCGGCTCCTGCCCGAGCACGTGCTGCTCACCGAGGCGGGCCGGCTCAAGGTGGCGGGCCTCGGCGTCTCGGCCGCGGCCCACCCGCACGCGACGCCCGCGCCGGACCCCCGGCGCGAGGACCTGCGCGCCGCCGGCGCCGTCCTCTACGCCGCGCTGACGGGGCGCTGGCCGCTGGAGGCGGAGCACGGGCGCACCGACCTGCCCCCGGCGCCGGTCGTCGACGGCGAGCCGTGCGCCCCCGGGCAGGTGCGCGCCGCCGTCCCGGCCGACCTGGACGACCTCGCCTGCCGCGCGCTCGGGGTGCACCGGCGCCGTCACCGGGCCCCGCTGGGCGGGGTCGAGGAGCTCGTCGCGCTGCTGCCCCGCACCGGCGGCAGCGGCGGGGAGTCGTCCACCGGGCCCCTGCCCGTGGTGCCGGCGGACGCCCCGGTGCCCCTGCTCGCCGCGCCCGCGCGGCCCGGCGGCGCGCGGCGCGCGCTGTCGCTGCTCGTGGGCTGCGTGCTCGTGGCCGCGAGCAGCCTCCTCGGCTACCAGGTGGTCGCCGGCCTGCAGGACGCGGACGAGCCCGCGCCCGCCCCGTCGCCGCCGCCGAGCGCCGCCGCCCCGCTGCCCCCGGGCACGCTGCCCGCCGGGCTCGCGCTGCCCGTCGAGGGCGTCGCGGCGTACGACCCGCAGGGCGACGGCAGCGAGCACGACGAGCGCGCCGACCTCGCCGTCGACGGCGACCGCGGCACGTCCTGGACGACCCAGACGTACTTCGGGGAGCCGCTGGGCGGGCTCAAGGAGGGCGTGGGGCTCGTCGTCGACCTCGGCGCGGTGCGCAGCGTGGGCGCCGTGACCGTCGAGCTCGACGGCGAGGGCAGCGCGGTGGCGCTGCGCGCCGCGCCGGCGATCGCCGGCGAGGCCCCCGAGGACCCGGAGGACTGGGTGGAGGTGGCGGCGCAGCGCGACGTCGCCGGCACCACCACGCTGGCGCCGGAGCGCCCGGTCGACGCGCGCTGGCTGCTGCTCTGGCTGACCGAGCTGCCCGAGGTCGGCGACGGCGAGTTCCGCGGCGGCGTCGCCGAGCTCGCCGTGCGCAGCTGAGGCGCCGGCCCGCGTGCCGCCCGTCCCCCTGCCCGCCGACGACGGCGGGGTCGCCGACGCCGAGCTGCTGCGCCGGCACGCCGCGGGCGACGTCGAGGCCTTCGGCACGGTGGTGGCCCGGCACCAGGACCGGCTCTGGGCGGTCGCGCTGCGCACGCTCGGCGACCGCGAGGAAGCGGCGGACGCCCTGCAGGACGCCCTCGTCTCGGCGCTGCGCGCCTCGGCCCGCGGCGGGTTCCGCGGCGAGTCCGCGGTGACGACGTGGCTGCACCGGATCGTCGTCAACGCCTGCCTGGACCGGGTCCGCCGGCGGGCGGCCCGCCCCGCCGTGCCGCTGCCCGAGGACCTCGAGGGCGACGAGGACCGGCCGCCGCGGGCTCCGGCGGCGGTCGTCGCCGACCCCGCCGAGGCGCGGACCACCGAGCTCGTCGTGCGCGACGCGCTGCGGGCGCTGCCGCCCGAGCAGGCCGCCGCCCTCGTCCTCGTCGACCTCGAGGGCTGGTCGGTGGCCGACGCCGCGGAGGTCCTCGGCGTCGCGCCCGGCACGGTGAAGAGCCGGTGCGCGCGGGGGCGGGCGCGCCTCGTGCCCCTGCTCGCGGGGGTGCGCGAGGGCGCGCCCGCGGGGGGGAACCGCGCGGCCGGCGGCGGCGTCCCAGGGAGGGGTGCCGCCCGGTCCGGCGGCACCGGCGACGGCAGCGGCGAGGAGGTGCGGCGGTGAGCGGCGGGTACGGCACCCCCGGCGCCGGCTCCCCCGTCCCCTGGCCCGGGCACCTCGACGCGGCGGCGCTCGACGCGCTCGACGACCGGCCCGCCGACGGGGCCGGCGGGGACGGCGGGGGCGGGGACGGCGGGGGCGGGGACGGCGACCGGCACGCCGAGCTCGGCCGGCGCCACGTCGCGGGGTGCCCCGCGTGCGCCGCCCTCCTGGACGACCTGCGCGGCGTCCGCGCGCTCCTCGCCGCCCTGCCCGGCCCGGGTCCGGTCCCGGACGACGTGGCCGCCCGGCTGCGTACGGCGCTGGCCGCGGAGGGCGCGCCCGGCCGCCCGGGTGCCGGCCCCGCCGGCGCCGGGACCACCGGCGCCGGGACCACCGGCACCGGGACCACCGGCACCGGCACCGGCACGGGGGCCGACGAGCTCGCGGCCGCCCGCGCCCGGCGCCGCCCCCGCCGCGCGCGCACCCTGCTGGGCGCCGCCGCCGCGGTCGCCGCGGCCGCGGTCGTGGCCGTCCCGGTCGCCGGCTCGCTGGGCGGCCACGGCGCCGAGGACGGGGCCTCGAGCGCTGCGGGCGGGGGCGCCGTCGAGGCCGCGCCGGCGGGGCCCCTCGTGGTGGCCTCCGGGCGCGACTGGGGCGCGGACGACCTGGCGGGGGCAGCCGCTGCGGCGGACCCCGGGGCGCCGGCGGCCCGCGGGCCGGCCGCGGACGGCGACCCCGAGGCCCTCGACGGCCAGGACGCCCCCGCCGGCGCCGCGCCCGGGCCCGCCGCGCAGGGGACCGGGCCGAGCGCCCTGAGCGCGCCGGGCGGCGGCGCCTCCGCGCTGGACCGGCTGCGCGACCCCGCGGCGCTCGACCGCTGCGTCGCCGCGCTGCGGGCGCAGGACCTGCCCGCCGGGCCCCTCGCGGGCGACCCCGTGCGCGTCGACCTCGCGCGGTACGACGGCCGCCCCGCCGCCGTCCTCGTCCTGCCGGTCGACGACCCGACGGCCTGGGTGGTGGTCGCGGTGGGGCCGGGCTGCGGCGAGCGCGGCGCCGACGTGCTCGGCGCGGTGGGCGCCCCGCGCTGACCGGGGAAGTCCGGCCGGGGCCCCCCGCACGGGCCCTGGACGCGCGCGGGTGCGGCGGACGGGGCGGGGAACACCCCGCCCCTAGCATCGGTTGCACCCCCCGCGGGCAGGCAGCCCGCGCCACGACGACTGGGAAGGCGCACGTGAGCGACGTCCGCGACGTGATCATCATCGGCTCCGGCCCCGCCGGCTACACCGCGGCGGTATACACCGCGCGCGCGGGCCTGGCGCCCCTGGTGCTGGAGGGGGCCGTCACGGCCGGCGGTGCGCTCATGAACACCACCGACGTCGAGAACTTCCCCGGCTTCCCGGACGGCGTCATGGGCCCCGACCTCATGGAGCGCATGCGCGCGCAGGCCGAGCGCTTCGGCGCCGAGCTGGTGGCCGACGACGCCGTGGAGGTCGACCTCACCGGGGCGGTCAAGACGGTCCGCACCGGCGACGGCAGCGAGCACCGCGCGCGCTCGGTGATCCTGGCCACCGGCTCCGGCTACCGCGAGCTCGGCGTGCCCGGCGAGAAGGAGCTCTCGGGCCACGGCGTCTCGTGGTGCGCCACCTGCGACGGCTTCTTCTTCCGCGGGCAGGACATCGCCGTCGTCGGGGGCGGCGACTCGGCGATCGAGGAGGCGACCTTCCTCACCCGCTTCGCCCGCAAGGTCTACCTGGTGCACCGCCGCGACAGCCTGCGCGCCAGCAAGATCATGCAGGAGCGCGCCTTCGCGAACGACAAGATCGAGTTCGTGTGGGACACCGAGGTGGTCGAGGCGGTGGCGACCGACGGCAAGCTCAGCAGCCTGCGGGTCCGCAGCACGAAGGACGGCAGCGAGCGCGACCTGGCCGTCACGGGCCTGTTCGTCGCGATCGGCCACGACCCGCGCAGCGCGCTGTTCGCGGGGCAGGTCCGCCGCGACGACGAGGGGTACGTCCTCGTCGAGACCCCGACGACCCGCACCAACCTCGTCGGCGTCTTCGCCTGCGGCGACCTCGTCGACCACACCTACCGCCAGGCCATCACCGCGGCCGGCAGCGGGTGCGCCGCCGCCCTCGACGCGGAGCGCTACCTCACCTCGCTCGACGACGCCGACCTCACCGGCGACGCGGCGCAGGTGGCCGTCCCCGCCAGCGCCTGACCCCCCCTCCCCCACCCACCCACCACCGCACGAGGAGCAGCGCCATGGGCACCACCAGGGCCGTGACCGACGCGTCGTTCGACGCCGAGGTCCTCAAGAACGACAAGCCCGTCGTCGTCGACTTCTGGGCGGAGTGGTGCGGCCCGTGCCGCCAGGTCGCCCCGGTCCTCGAGCAGATCGCGGCCGAGCACGCCGACAAGATCGACGTCGTGAAGCTCAACATCGACGAGAACCCCGCCACGGCGGCGGCGTACCGGATCACCTCGATCCCGACGATGGCCGTCATCAGCGGCGGCGAGGTCGTCAAGACCATCGTGGGCGCGAAGCCGAAGCCCATGATCCTCAAGGACCTCGAGGCCTTCCTCTGACCCCGGGCCCCGACGGCGGTGGGCGCCGGCCCGTGCGGCCGGTGCCCACCGCGTCCCGACCCACCGGCGGGCGGGCGCTGCACGCGGCGCGCGTCCGCCGGGGTCGTCCGCGCCGGGGTTAGGATCCGTAGCGCTCTGCCGACCGCCCGGGCCCCGCTGCCCCGGCCGCCGCCGGAGCGCCACCGCCCGTGCGACCGCACGGAGCGGCCCGCCCCGGGGACGCCGACGCCGCCCCCTCGACGCCACCTGCGAGGACCCTGCGCATGACGAGGTCGACGAGGCCCACGCGGACCGCCCGGCGCCGGTTTGCGGGCGCCCGGTGAGCGCCCCCCAGGCGTTCCGGCGCGGCGACGCGGGCCCCGCGGTCCTCGAAGTCCGGGGCAAGCTCGCCCGCCTCGGCCTGCTCGAGACCCCGGACGGGGCTCCTGGCGACCCCTCGCGGTTCGACGAGGCCATGGACCGCGCGGTGCGCGCGTTCCAGCAGCAGCGCGGCATCACCGTCGACGGCGTGGTGGGCGCGGAGACCTACCGGGTGCTGGAGGAGGCGCGCTGGCGCCTCGGCGAGCGCATCCTCACGCACGCCGTGAGCCACCCGATGACCGGCGACGACGTCGCGGCGCTGCAGCGACGGCTGCTCGACATGGGCTTCGACGCCGGGCGGGTCGACGGGGTCCTCGGGCGCCGCACCGAGGCCGCGCTGCGCGACTTCCAGCGCAACGTGGGGCTGCAGCCCGACGGCACCTGCGGCCCGAGCACCTTCAAGGCCCTGGCACGCCTGACCCGCACCGTGGTCGGCGGTCGGCCGGACATGCTCCGCGAGGAGACCGCGCTGGCCCGCTCGGGCCCGGCCCTCTCCGGGAAGGTCGTCGTCGTCGACCCCGGGCACGGCGGGGCCGACCGGGGGGTCGTGGCGCACGGCCTCGACGAGGCGTCGCTCGTGGAGGACCTCGCCGCGCGCATCGAGGGCCGCCTGACCGCCACCGGCGTCCTGGCCTTCCTCACCCGCGGCACCGAGTCCGGCCTGGACGACGTCGACCGCGCCGGCTTCGCCAACACCGCCGAGGCCGACCTCCTCATCAGCCTGCACGTCGACGCGGCGCCCTCGCCGCGCGCCGCGGGCGTCGCGACCTACTACTACGGCAACGACCGCCACGGGCACTCCTCGGCCGTCGGCGAGCGGTTCGCCGAGCTGGTGCAGCGCGAGATCGTCGCCCGCACCGACCTCGTCGACGGGCGCACCCACGGCAAGACCTGGGACCTGCTGCGCCGCACCCGCATGCCGGCCGTGCGGATCGAGCTGGGCTACCTCACCAACGCCGGCGACGCCGCCCGCCTGGCCGACCCGGGCTTCCGCGACGTGGTCGCCGAGGCCGTCGTCGTGGCCGTGGGCCGGCTCTACCTCCCGCCGGACGACGACGCCCCCACCGGCACGCTGCGCCTGCCGGAGCTCGCCCGGCGCTGAGCTCGGAGCCGGAGCCGTCGGGTGCGACCGGCCCGACGGCCCCTCCGTGCGCCGGCTCAGCCGCGGACCCGCCGCAGCGCCGGCTCCGGCGCCATCGACCCCAGCAGCCGCTCGATCGCCACCTCGACGTCCTCGCGCCAGGACACGGCGTTCTTCAGCTCCAGGCGCAGGCGGGGGAAGCGGTGGTGCGGGCGGACGGTCTTGAACCCCACCGCCAGCAGGTAGTCCGCCGGCACGAGGCACGCGCGCCGGTGCGCCCGCCGCCCCGCCGGCGCGCCCGTCGGCGCCGCGTCGGCGTCCTCGTCGGGGCGGGCGTCGCCGAACGCCTCCAGCGCCCGGACCCCGCGGCGCACCAGGTCCTTGGCCACGCTCTGCACGAGGACGCGCCCGAGTCCCCCGCCGCGCATCTCCGGCTGCACCGCCGCGGTCATCAGCAGCACCGCGTCCCCGCTCACGGGGGAGGTCGGGAACGCGACGGCGCGGGGGACGTACGCGGGCGGTGCGTAGAGCACCCATGCGGCCGGCACCCCGTCGACGTACGCGACCTTGCCGCAGGAGCCCCACTCGAGCAGCACCGACGAGACCCAGGCCTCCTTCTCCAGCGCGAGGTCGCCGGCGGCGGCGGCGCGGTCCTGGGCGACCGGGTCGAGCTCCCACCGCACGCAGGCCCGGCACGGACCGGGGAGGTCGTCGAGGGTGTCGAGGGTGAGGTTGGCGACCCGGCGCGACACGGTCAGCCCCTGGCGGCGGCCGCCGGTCGGTGACCCGCGGGCGGGTCCTGCCGCGTGAGCAGCGCTCCGAGGAAGCCGCTGAGGAAGGCGGCGCCGGCGCCGGCCAGCAGACCCGCCACGAGCGCCACGCGGGCGCGGCCAGGTCGCGCCGTGCGGCGCCGGTGCGGCATGACAGACTCCCTGTGACAGACCCTGCAGGACGAGGCCCCGGGCACGCGCGGCCGACCCGTCCCGCTCGTCTCGTGGTGGAGCCTAGCCTCGAGGGTGCCGGACCGGAAGGGCGCGCGCGCCCGCCGCCCGCCACGAGCGAGGAGAGCACCGTCGTGAGCGTGCCCCAGACCCCCGGCTCCCGGCTCGACCGCTACGTCGACCACTACGCCGCACGGACCAAGGGCATGACCGCCTCGGAGATCCGCGCCCTGTTCAGCGTGGCCTCCCGCCCGGAGGTCGTGTCGCTCGCCGGCGGGTCGCCGTACGTGTCCGCCCTGCCCATGGACGCCGTCGCCGAGACCCTCGCCGACCTCGTCGCGCGCCGTGGCGCGGTGGCGCTGCAGTACGCGACCGCCCAGGGCGACGAGCTGCTCCGCGAGCAGGTCTGCGAGGTCATGGCGCCCGAGGGCATCGACGGGCACCCCGACGACGTGGTCATGACCACCGGGTCGCAGCAGGCGCTCGACCTGGTCACCCGCATCTTCGTCGACCCCGGGGACGTCGTGCTCGCCGAGGCACCGTCCTACGTGGGCGCGCTGCAGGTGTTCCGCAGCTACCAGGCGGACGTCGTGCACGTGCCGATGGACGACAAGGGCCTGGAGCCGGTGGCGCTCGAGGAGGCCATCCAGCACCTGCGGGCGCAGGGGCGCCAGCTCGCCTTCCTCTACACGATCCCCTCGTTCCACAACCCCGCCGGCACCTCCCAGCCGGAGAGCCGGCGCGAGGAGGTGCTCGAGGTGTGCCGCCGGCACGACGTGCTGGTGATCGAGGACGACCCGTACGGGCTCCTGGGCTTCGACGGCGACCCCTACCGCGCCCTGCGGGCCGACGACCCCGAGGGGGTCATCTACCTCGGCTCGTTCTCCAAGACCTTCGCCCCGGGCCTGCGGGTGGGCTGGGCGCTCGCGCCGCACGCGGTGCGCGAGAAGCTCGTCCTGGCCTCCGAGGCCACCCAGCTGTGCCCGTCGTCCTTCAGCCAGCTCGCCGTGTCGTCCTACCTCTCGACGCAGGACTGGCGCGGGCAGGTCGACGTCTACCGCGACCTCTACCGGCAGCGGCGCGACGCCACGCTGGAGGCCCTGACGGCGACCATGCCGGAGGGCACGACGTGGACCCACCCGCTGGGCGGCTTCTACGTCTGGGTCACGCTGCCGGAGGGCTTCGACACGCGGGTCATGCTGCCCCGGGCCGTCACCGCACGGGTGGCCTTCGTCCCCGGCTCGGCGTTCTTCGCCGACGGCTCGGGCGCGCGGAGCATGCGCCTGTCCTACTGCCTGCCCGAGCCGGCGCGGATCCGCGAGGGCGTGCGGCGGCTCGCCGGCGTCATCGAGGAGGAGCTGTCGATGCGCGAGCTCTTCGGCCCGGCACCGTCGCACGGCGCGGCCCACGACGGCGACGCCCCGGCGCCCGACCTCGCCTGACCCCGGTCGGTACGCCACCCCTCCACCCTCTCCGACCCTCCGAGGAGCACCGAACCCGTGAGCGACTCCCTGCGCGTCCTCGTCCTCGCCGGCGGCCTGTCCCACGAGCGCGACGTGTCGCTGCGCTCGGGGCGCCGCGTCGCGGAGGTGCTGCGGGACGAGGGGCTCGACGTGCAGCTCGCCGACGCCGACGCGCAGCTGCTCGACCTCGTCGACACGTGGCGCCCCGACGTGGTCTTCCCCGTCCTGCACGGGGTCGCCGGCGAGGACGGCGGGGTGCGCGCCGTCCTCGAGCTCGTCGGGGTCCCGTACGTGGGGTCGGCCCCCGCCGCCTCGCGCCTGGCCTTCGACAAGCCGTCCGCCCGGGCGGTCGTCGCCCGCGCCGGGCTCGACGTGCCGGAGGCCGTGGCCCTGACCCACACGACGTTCCGCGAGCTCGGGGCGCAGCGGGTTCTCGGCGCGCTCGTCGCGCGGGTCGGCGTACCGCTCGTCGTGAAGCCCGCGTCCGGCGGGTCCTCGCTCGGCATGAGCGTCGTACGCAGCGTAGACGCGCTGCCCGCGGCCATGGTGCACGCCTACTCCTATGGCGACACCGCGCTCGTCGAGCGCCACGTCGAGGGCACCGAGGTCGCCGTGTCCGTCGTCGAGGGCCCGGACGGCGAGCCGCTGGCCCTGCCCGCGGTCGAGATCGTGCCGGACGGCGGCGTGTACGACTACCAGGCCCGGTACACCGCCGGCACCACCGAGTTCTTCGCTCCCGCGCGTCTCGACGCGGCCGCGGCGGAGGCCGCCGCCCAGGCCGCGCTCACCGCGCACCGCGCGCTCGGCCTGCGCGACGTCAGCCGGAGCGACCTCATCGTCGACGCCGACGGCCGCCCCTGGTTCCTCGAGGTCAACGTCGCTCCCGGCATGACCGAGACCTCGCTGCTGCCCCAGGCGGTCGCGGCAGCGCAGCGCTCTCTCGGCGAGGTGTACGCCGCCCTCGTCGCCCGCGCCGCCGCACGACGCGCCTGACCGGCGCGCGGCCCCGTTCGGGGCCGCGCCGCCGGTGCTGCCGTCGGCCGGGTCAGGCCGCGCCCGGCTCTGCGGGCTGCTGGTCTTGCTGGCCCGGGTTCTGCACGTCGCCGAGCCCGGCGCCGGGCGACATGAGGGCGACGATCCGCTCGAGGTCCTCCAGCGAGGCGAACTCGACGACGATCTTGCCCTTGCTCTTGCCGAGGTCGACCTTGACCCGCGTCTCGAACCGGTCGGCGAGGCGACCGGCGAGCTCGTCGAGCCCGGGCGCCGCGGCACGGGCCCGGCGCGGTGCGCGGACCACCGGGTCACCACCGGTCTCCCCGAGCGCCGCGATCTCCTCCACGGCGCGCACCGAGAGGCCTTCGGCCACGATGCGCTGCGCCAGCCGCTCCTGGGCCGGGCCGTCCTCGACGGCGAGCAGCGCTCGCGCGTGCCCCGCCGTCAGGACACCTGCGGCGACGCGGCGCTGGACGAGCGGCGGCAGGCGCAGGAGCCGCAGCGTGTTGGAGATCTGCGGGCGCGAGCGCCCGATGCGGCGGGCGAGCTCGTCGTGCGTGCAGCCGAAGTCCTCCAGGAGCTGCCCGTACGCCGCCGCCTCCTCCAGCGGGTTGAGCTGGCTGCGGTGCAGGTTCTCCAGCAGGGCGTCGCGCAGCAGGTCCTGGTCACCGGTTTCCCGGACGAGGGCGGGGATGCTCTCGAAGCCCGCCTCCTGCGCAGCACGCCACCGGCGCTCCCCGACGACGAGCTCGTAGCCGTCGCCGACGGGTCGCACCACGACCGGCTGCAG
This sequence comes from Vallicoccus soli, assembly GCF_003594885.1. Lineage (NCBI taxonomy): Bacteria > Bacillati > Actinomycetota > Actinomycetes > Motilibacterales > Vallicoccaceae > Vallicoccus > Vallicoccus soli. The sequence goes on along the minus strand of NZ_QZEZ01000007.1, from coordinate 1,111 downwards.
CAGACCGACCTCCTTGAGGGAGGCGACGAGCTCGGCCAGCGCCTCCTCGTCGAAGACCTCGCGCGGCTGGCGCGGGTTGGGCCGGATGCGGTCCAGCGGGACCTCGGCGTAGTAGGCCCCACCGATGAGGCGCGGCTCCTCGTCGAGGTCACCGGGCAGGGCTCCGCCGTCCGTGCCCTCGGTCGCGACGTCCGGACGTCGGGCGGCCGGAACCTCCGCGGGCTGCGCCTCGTGGTCCGACCCGTCGTCCGCCGGTGCCGGCTGGCCGGTCTGCCCGTGCCCCGTCGTGGGGTGCTCCAAGGCCGGCGGCGCGCCGTCCTCGCTCGGGCGGTCCGCCCTGTCCTCCGGAAGCGGGGTGGTCGGGTGGCCCACGGCGGCGATCCCGTCGCGCTCACGGAAGAAGACGTCGACGGGGGACGTCGTGGCGAAGGCCGTACCGCGGGTGTCGCCCCCGGGCACCACCGGCCCCGAAGGGAGCAGCGCTCCCAGCCCGCGTCCCAGTCCTCGCCGTCGGTCGCTCACGTCGTCGTCCTCTCCTCAGTGGGTCGCGGCACGCTAACCCGCCGGGGGGGTGCCGCCGCGGACCCACGCCGCGGTGATGTGGACAACCCACCGGCCCTGCATCTGTGGACGATGCGGTGGACAGCGCACCAACGACGTTCCACGTGGAACACGCGGTTCCTTTGGAACCGGGGTGGCGGCATCGGTCCGCCGTGAGGGCCGGCGGTCATCGTCGTCTGCCGACGGTGGTGTGCTGGTGTCGAGCCTCGGGCACACCTGCGCCTGTTCTCGCCTCGCCGCGAGCCCGCGCCGGCGTGAGGCTCGGCGCGGTCGTACGGGCCAGGAGCTGACGTCTCCGCCCGTTCGACCCATGCCGATCGAGCGGATGCAACGACGTGGACGCTGGAGGTCCCGTGCCGGTACAGGAACGTCGGCGATCGTCACCGACCATCGAGGGGCACGCCTCAACAGGGCGATCGCGACCACGAGCACGGTTCTGTCCTCCCGCCGTCGGCGGGCGCGACTCCACGTGCGCACAGCAGCTAGGTGTAGTGCCCACGGACGTTGTTGACGTGAGGGAGGACCTCCGGGCGAAGTGATGGGTGTCGAA